>JBOGGF010000074.1:0-2821 GCA_050743965.1 Acidimicrobiales bacterium | reverse complement strand
CGTTTAGCGTCGGGCTGGTCGGCACGCTTTTGGACGAGGCCCTGGCTCGCACCGGCCTCATGGACCAGAGCGAGCGCCCCCTTCGCTGCACGCCCCATGACTTCCGAAGGATGTTTATCACCGAGGCGGTGATGAACGGCCTCCCGCCCCACATCGCGCAGGTCATCGCCGGTCACCAAGACATCAACGTCACCATGGGATACAAGGCCGTCTACCCCGAAGAAGCCGTTCAGGCTCATCTCGCGTTCCTCGCCCGGCGGAGATCACTTCGCCCAACCGACGAGTACCGAGCGCCGACCGACAAGGAGTGGGAAGAGTTCCTCGGGCACTTCGAGAGACGGAAGGTCTCGATCGGAACGTGTGGCCGCGCGTTTTCGACGCCGTGTATCCACGAGCACGCATGCGTCCGTTGCCCGATGCTCTGGCCCGATCCGAACCAGCGACCTCGTCTCGTGGAGATCCGCGACAACCTCAGCGCCCGCATCGAAGAAGCAGAGCACGAGGGGTGGCGCGGCGAGATCGACGGTCTCCAGATCAGTCTGGCCGGCGCAACCGAGAAGCTCAACCAGATCGACGACCGGGTTCCGGTTCTCCTGACGCGCTGAACGTTCATCGCGACAAGAACGCTGATCCAGCCTGACAATTCTGGTTCAGAGAATACGGGGCGATCGTGGCCCCGTGCCCCCCACGGCGGGGGAACCGCAAGGGAGCCGTCGAGTGCGGCGTGAAGTTCATGTGCGGGCGGTGGTGGCGCACGATGGAGGCAACCACGCCCGAGGCCGCACAGCTGAGCCTGGACCGGTTCTGGGCGACCACCGGGGACGCCCGCCTGCGCCCTCCAGGTCGCTACGCCGAGCCGGACGAGCTCGAAGACAGCGAGCGCCCGAGATGGCCGAGCGTCGGCGAGCTCGCCGACACCGAGGTGTTGATGGCGTTGCCGCCTGCTCCCTACCCGGCGACCATCGAGGTCCACCGCAGCGTCGACGACCGGGCCACCGTGGCGTTCCGGGGGAACCGCTACTCGCTCAACCCGGGGATGGGCGGGACCGAGCTCAGCCTGCGCCACCGGCTCGGCACGTCGACGCTCGAGATCGTGAGCCCCTCGGGCCACCAGCTCGTCTCCCACCGCCTGGCACCGGCTGGCGCAGGGATGGTGGTGCGCACCGAGGAGCACCGAGCGGCGCTCGAAAAGGTGGTACTCGGCCAGTTCAGCACCGCACGCCCCTGTGACCGGAAGGCGAACCGCCCACCAGGGGTCACCGCCCTCGCCGAGCGGGCCAAGCTCCTCGGGGATGCCAGCGAACCGAGCGTCGATCTCGACCAGATGGCCGACATCGTCCGCCTCGCCTTCCCCGGGGCGACCGAGGTTGCTCGCGAGGTGGCACCATGACCGAGCGCTCCGACTACCAGGTGCTGCGGGCACACCTCGCCTTCCTGCGGATGACGGCGGCCGCCGAGGCGTTGCCGGGCCTCTTGGAGGAGGCGATCAAGGCCAAGTGGACCAACCAGGCGTTCTTGGAGCGCCTGTTGTCGGTCGAGGTCGATGCGGTCGACGAGCGCCGGCGCGCCAGCCTGGCGCGCTTCGCCTCGCTGCCCTCGCCGTTCACCCTCTCGGACTTCGATTTCTCGGCCCAGCCCTCGGTCGACGAGAAGCTCATCGCGGAGCTGTCGACCCTGCGCTTCATCGAGGACGCGACCAACGTGTTGTTGATCGGGCCGCCCGGGGTGGGAAAGACGATGCTGGCGGTCGGGCTCGGCCATGCTGCGGTGGCCGCCGGCATGCGGACCTACTACACGACGGCCGCCGACCTGGCCGCCCGCTGCCACCGAGCCGCTCTCGAGGGACGGTGGGCGACCACCATGCGCTTCTACGCCGGGCCGAGGCTCCTCATCATTGATGAGGTGGGCTACCTTCCGCTTCCCGCCGAGGCCGCCGCCGCGCTCTTCCAGGTGGTGAGCCAGCGCTACCTGAAGGGCAGCATCGCTTTGACGACGAATTTAGGCATCGCCAGCTGGGGAAAGGTCTTCAACGACGATCCAATGGTTGCAGGTGCGATGTTAGACCGTTTGCTCCACCGGTCGGTGGTCTTCAACATCGACGGGGACAGCTACCGGATGCGCAGCCACCGGGCCCGGGCCGAAGCGGCCCGGCGGGCGGTGGCCGGAGCATGACCGTCGCCGAGCCAACTAGCGAACCGCAATCCCCGTCGCGTCACGATGGCGTCACGATGAGCTGCCCCGTCTGCCAGGTCGCCTTCGTGCCCGCCGGTCGCCAGAGGTTCTGCTCCGACGCGTGCCGCTCTGCGGCATATCGACGACGCCACGACGCACGACCGGCATCCCTCGTCGTGCCCACGCCCCAGCCGCGGCGGTCGATCACGGTCTACGAGTGCGACACCTGCGGCGCCAGATCCCTCGGTGACCAGCGCTGTGCAGACTGCTCCACCTTCATGCGCAAGGTCGGCATTGGGGGCTCGTGTCCAAGCTGCGAGGAGCCAGTGGCCGTTGTCGAGCTCGTCGGCGAGGAGGTGATCACCCGAACCTGAGTAGGCTCAACCGACCGCCTATCACCTCAGCTCACAACTGGGGAATTTCGGTGATCGAGTCTGGGGAGTGTTCGGTGATCCCTACCATTGGCGGGGTCCTGGGCGAGGGCGACCGAGGTGAGCCCGGTGTTGTAGCCGCTGGCCGCCCGGAACCACCGTGTGCCGTTCCACGTCCAGTAGGCGCCGACTGTGCCGTTGGCGTCGTCGCCGCCGAAGAGGACGGGGACATCCAGGGTGGGGTCGTAGGCGAAGGCGGCGTTCTCGAGCTTCTTCGG
>JBOGGF010000073.1:0-2669 GCA_050743965.1 Acidimicrobiales bacterium | reverse complement strand
GCGTCGCCCTCGGCCCGGCACACGTGGCCTAGGGCCACCAGGTCGAAGGCGCCGGCGGGCAGGCCGACGTCGAAGTAGCTGCCGGGGGCGAGCTCGACCCGAGACCGCAGCGCTCGCGTTACCAGCTCGTGCTCCGCCAAGGGCACGACGGCCGGGATGTCGTTGACCACCGCCGTCGCTCCCGGGAGCCGCTCCAGCACGGCGATCGACCAGGGGGCGGCGCCGGCGCCGAGGTCGAGCACCCGGGTAGCGGCGGGCAGGTCGCCGCCGTTGTCGAGCTGGTCGACCACAGCGCGGGCCACCGACAGCTGCACCGGGTACGTGGCCTGGACCAGCTCCACCAGGAAGGATCCGGCCTCCTGCCCCACGTCCCGCGGTGGTGCCGCGCCGCACACGGTCGCCGCCAGCACCGGCCAGTTCTCGAAAGGCCCCGGGGAGTGGCGCAGCAGGGGGCCGAGGTAGCCCGGCAACCCGCGCACCAGGTGAGTGGCGGCCAGCTCGGTGAGCTCGAACATACCGTCGTGGCAGCGCAGGGTCCCCGCCGCCACGTTGCCGGCCAGCACCGCCCGGAGGCGCGCCGCGCCGGCGCCGCACTGCTCGGCCACCGCCTCGGTCGTGGAGGGCCCGGCGTCCGCCAGGACCCCGAACACGCCGAGCTCCTCGGCGGCGAGCACGGCGAAGTAGCCGGTGAGTCCGTTCACCAGCCGCCAGAACTGCCCGACCAGTTCGGCCCGCGCCGCCGGCGCGGCGCCTTCGGCCGGCTGGGCCCGCCAGTCTCCGTCGCTCACGCGACGAGGAGGATCTTGCCTGACGCCTGGCCGCTCTCCATGCGGGCCTGGGCGGCCGGGGCATCGGCCAGGCCGAAGCGGGAGTCGACGACGGGCTCGAACCGGTTGCGCCAGTAGAAGTCCAGCATCTGGCCGAACTCCTCGGCCCGGTAGGGATCGACGCCGACGAGCGAGATGCCGAAGTGGTAGGCGTACGCCAGGTCGAACGACGCCCGGCGGCCGGTGGTCGTGCCGACGAACAGCAGCCGGCCCCGCGGACGCAGGCACAGGACCGTCTGCTCGAAGAGGGCAGGGCCCAGGTGGTCCAGCGCCACGTCGACACCGCGGCCGTCGGTGAGCTCCCGGCAGGCAGCGGCGAGGTCCTGGTGTGCCGTGTCGACGACGGCGTCGGCACCGAGGCGCGTGGCCAGCGCCAGCTTCTCCTCGGACCTGGCCGTGGCGATGACCTGCGCACCCGACCGCTTGGCCAGTTGGATGACGGCGATCGTCACACCGCTGCCGGCGCCGTGCACGAGCAGCGTCTCGCCGATCGACAGGCGCCCGACCGTCACCAGCGCGTGCCAGGCGGTGGCGTAGGCGGTGGGGATGGTGGCCGCCTCTTCCAGCCCGACGTGCTCGGGGACCGGGTGGACGTGGTCGGCGGGCACGGCGCAGAGGTCGGCGTAGCCGCCCGGGCGGGTGGCGCCCACGACCCGCACGTCGGCGCACAGGCCATCGTCGCCCTCCCGGCAGGGCGCGCAGCTCCCGCACTCGAGCGCCGGGTTCACCAGCACCCGGTCACCCGGTCGCGGCGGCGAGCCGGCGCCCTGGATGTCGCGGGCCGTCGGGCCGACGTCGACCACGGTGCCCGCCACGTCCATCCCGGCGATGTGCGGCAGGGCGAAGCCCGGCAGCATCGGCGGGCCAGCTCGCTGGAGTACGTCGAGGCGGTTGAGCCCGGCGACCTCGACCCGCACCAGGACGTCGGCCGGGCCGGCGGCCGGATCGGGGACCTCCTCGTGGCGGAGGACGTCGACGCCCCCGAAGCCGTGCTGGACGACCGCCTTCACCGCCGTCTCGTTCGATCGCGGCCCCACGCCGGGAGGATTTCCCCGGTCGCGGTCGTCGGCCAGCACGAGGGCTGATGCGAGAGCCGCCGAGGGGGACGGTGGGAGAGCACGCGAGGGGGACGCGGGAGGTGACGCTGCAGCGGACGGTGGTCGGTCATGTCGCGTGGCTCCCGTCTGTCCTTCACACCGAAAGCAGTGGGAAGTATACGAGACGCAGTTTCGATATGCGAGATCCTGGCGCGACACAGCTCTGCGTGGCGCGGCGCAAGGGACCGCCGCCGCAGATCGCGGCTGGCCGGCCGGCGCTCCTCCCGCTACGACACCCCCCGGGTGAAGGGCCGGGCCAGGGCGAGAGGGGCGCGGTGGGACTTGGCCAGGAACGACATCGCCGCCAGCGCCAGCAAGTACGGCAGCGCCAGCATCAGCTGCGGGTTGACCGACGCCCCGAGACTGGGCAGCACCAGCCCCATGGCCGACGCCGCCCCGAAGAGCAGCGCCCCGAGCACCGCGCCGCGCAGCGTCCATCCTCCGAAGATCACGGCGGCGAGTACCACGAAGCCGATGCCCGCCGTCATGTCGAAGTTGAACGTCCCCACGATGGCCAGCGACAGGTACGCCCCTCCCAGGCCGGACAGCAGACCGCAGAGGTACAGCGACTGGCGGCGGCGCACGTTGACCCGGATGCCCGTGGCGTCAGCCGCCCCTGGGTTCTCCCCGCAGGCCCGGATCTCGAGACCCCAGTTGGTCCGCTCCACCGCCCACCACGTCAGCGGCACCACGAGCAACAGGAGGTAGAAGGGCCACGGCTGGGCGAAGAGTGACGGGCCGAGGG
>JBOGGF010000072.1:0-1694 GCA_050743965.1 Acidimicrobiales bacterium | reverse complement strand
GCGGCGCCGATGCCCGAGCCGGCGCCGGTGACCACCGCCAGCCCGTGGCCGGTCGGGCTCCCGGCGGTGCTGGCGCCGTCAGCCACCGCGGGCCGCCCGCACGAACGCCTCGGCCCGGGCCGGGTCGACACGGTTCCACGTGTAGCCGTCCACCTTGAGCCCGCTGCCGACGATGCAGCCGTCGGCCACCTCCAGGAAGCCGGCGATGTTGTCGGCCCGCGCTCCCGTGTTGAGGAGGACGGGGATGCCGTCGGGGACCGCCTGGCGCACCTGGGCGACGACCGAGGCATCGGGTTGGGCGCCCGCCATCGGCCCCGACACCAGGATGGCGTCGGGCAGGCTCGAGGTGGCCACCGTCTTGGCGATGTCGGCGGGCGAGCGGTGGCCCACCGACGAGGCGAACTCCGGGGTGACGTTCATGAGCACCGCCACCCGGTCGGCGTCGAACGCCCGCCGCCGGCGGAGGAGGCCGGCGGCGTCGGGCGCCCACAGCCCCATGTCGGACTCCCACACGCCGGTGGCGACCTCGCGCAGGAAGCGCGCCTCGGTCGCCACCGCCACCGCCAGCGCGCACTCGGCGTCCCACAGGTAGTCGACGCCGAAGGGGACAGCGTCGGGGATGCACTCCGTCACCACCCGCGCCATCACGGCGGAGGCCACCATGTCGGCCTTCAGCGTGTACGGCCGGTCGTTCTCGTTACAGAACATCACCGCGTCGAACCCGGCGGCGACAAGCGCGGCCACGTCCTGCTGCACGTGGCGCACGAGGCCGCCGATCCCCTCGGCCGCGTCGTACAGCGGGGTGCCGGGCAGCGCCGGCACGTGCGCCATGGCGATGAGCGGCTTGGCCACGCCGGGGAACACGTCGGGGAACCGGGACGCCGGACGGGTGTACCGCTCGGCTGCACGATCCTGCGCTGAATTACTCGAAATCATGCAAGTCGGTCTAGCATTGCTGCACGATGTCGTGCAATCGCTCCGACCCCGAGGAGCCGGGGTGATCGGCCGGCAGCGGCAGTCCGAGATCCGGCGGCGCCTGGCGTCGACCGGCTTCGTCGCCACCCGGGAGCTGGCCGCCGCGCTCGAGGTCGACGTGTCGACCATCCGCCGGGACCTCGACGGCTTGGCCCGGGCCGGCATGGTCCAGCGGACCCACGGCGGGGCCCTGGCGGCCGGGAGCGCGGTCGGCGAGGCGGCCGACCTGCCCTACGCCCTCAAGGAGCACCGGTGCGTCGCCGAGAAGGCGGCCATCGCCGCCCACGCCGCCGGCCTGGTGTCCGACGGCGACTCGCTCGTCCTCGACAGCGGGTCGACCACGTTCGCCGTGGCCGCGGCCCTGACCGCCCGGGAGGGGCTGACGGTGGCGACCAACGACCTGCGCATCGCCCACCTGCTCGCCGGGCGCGGCGGCGTCCGGCTGCTCGTGACCGGCGGCCAGCTGCTCGGCGACGTCTTCACCCTCGTCGGCCCCATCACCGTGGACAACCTGGTCGACCTCCACGTCGACTGGGCGTTCCTCGGCGCCGACGCCGTCGACGCCGAGATCGGGGTGACCAACCGCAATACGGTGGAGGTGCCGATCAAGCAGGCCATGCTCCAGGCGGCGGCGCGGGCGGTCCTCGTGGCCGACAGCGCCAAGTTCGGCCGGCGGGCCCTGGCCGCGGTCAGCGGGCTCGACGCCTTCACCCAGGTAG
>JBOGGF010000071.1:0-1891 GCA_050743965.1 Acidimicrobiales bacterium | reverse complement strand
GCGCACCCTGCGCCCGGTCGTGGTGCTGCGTGGCACCCCGCTGCCGCCGCCGCGGGGGACCGCCGAGTCCGCAGCGCGCCCGTCGTCGCACCAGTCACCGGCCGCCTGAGCACCGCCTCCCGGCCGGGCCACTCCGGGAGGTCACGTCGATCCGAGGCGCTACGGGGCGACCATGCGCATCGCCAGTGAAGGCCGCTCGGCGAGTGCGGTGACCGGGTCGGCTCCGCCTCGCAGCCGTTCGATCGCCGACGCGATCTCGTCGGCCGACTGCAGGTCGCCGAGCGCCGCACGCGCGAGCACGTTGGTGTCCACCACCAGAGAAGACATCCATATCCTCCTCGTCTGTCGAACCGGACGTCCCTGTCCGGCTCGTGTCGCCGGCCCGCTCCGACTGCCGGGGCGCGGCCCCCTCTCATCGGCCTCGGCCGGGGCGCACTTGAACGAAATGCCGCGGCCTCAGGAGGTGCCGGAAGGGCGGAGCGCGACCTGTGTCCGGTCACCGTCGCCTGCGGACGCCGCCTCGCCGGCCTCACGGCGACGGCTGGTGCGCAGGGGCACGTGGACGTAGAGCTGCTCGCGGGGCGGCACGGTGTCGTCGGCCGGTTGCGGCGGCATCAGGTACTCCGACGGCGCGGCGTGGTCGTGGCACAGGCGCGATGCGTCGAACACGCGACCGAACTTCCACAGCATCCGGACGAAGTTGGTCTGTCCGTGGGCGAGGTTGCCGGCGGCGATGCCCAGCGTGTCGAAGAGCGCCCGGTAGCCCAGGTGCTTGCGTGCCAGCACCTTGAGGGTGAAGACGAGCTCCTCGTAGAACCGCTCGAGCGGCAGGCGGGTCGGCAGCACGGCGTGGGAGATGTCGAAGAGGCGGTAGTCACGCGAGGTGAGCGTCCGGCGCTCGCTGAACCAGGTCTCGGTGCCCGGGTACGGCGTCTGGACGGTCAGTTGCACGATCTCGGGGACGCTCATCGCCCACTCGCGCACCACGCGGAAGCGGTCCTCGTCCCAGTCGGGGTCCACGATGATGTTGACGGCGACGGCGATCCCGAGCTTGCGGGCCAGCTCGAGCGCCTGGAAGTTGGCGTCGAGGCTGGTGCGCTTGCGGAACGCCTTGAGACCCTCCTCGTCGATGGCCTCGATGCCGAGGAACATGTAGGAGAGGCCCAGGCGGCGCCAGCGCTCGAAGACCTCGTAGTTGCGGATGAGGACGTCGGAGCGGGTCTCCAGGTAGTAGCGCTTGTGGATGTTGCGCCGCTCGATCTCCGCCGCGATCGCCATCCCGTCCTCGGCCTTGATGAAGGAGACGTCGTCGACGAGGAACACGTTGGGCTCCCGGATTCGCTCCATCTCGTCGCCGGCGGCCTCAGGGGGCAGCTTACGGTAGCTGCGGCCGTAGAAGGTCCACGCCGAGCAGAAGGAGCAGTCCCAGGGGCAGCCGCGGGAGAGCTCGATGGAGGCGGCCGGATCGAGCTCTCCGATGAAGTAGCGGCGACGTCGCCCGCCGATGTCGCGGGCCGGGGGATAGTCCTCGAGATGCTCGGTCAACGTCGGCTGGGGCCCCGTCCCCCCGGCGGTGACGACGCCGGGCAACGACGTGATCGCTGCTGTCCCGACGGCGTCGAGCAGGAGGGGCGTGGCGACCTCGCCCTCGCCGCGGACGACGGCGTCGATGGCGCCGCCACCGTGCTCGATCAGCTGGTCGGCGATGAACGATGCCGAGTGCCCGCCGACGAAGACGAACGCGTGCGGCTGCACCCGCTTGACCGCCTTGGCAAGGTCGACCACCTCGGGCACGTTGGCCAGGTAGTTGAGGCCGAAGCCGACGGCCTGCGGGGCGAAGAGCTCGAGCTGGCGGGCGAGATGGGACTCGGGCCACACCTGGAGGTCGACC
>JBOGGF010000070.1:0-9078 GCA_050743965.1 Acidimicrobiales bacterium | reverse complement strand
TGGTGAACAGCATGTCGGCGAACATCCACGTGAGGAGGGCCGAGCCGGTGGCGATGTTGGTGTTGAGCACCGCCGAGGCGGCGTCGACGCCGGCGTAGTACGGGTCCCCGCCGTTGAAGCCGTTCCAGCCCAGCCACAGGAGGCCGGCGCCGACGGCCACCAGCATCAGGTTGTTGGGCACGCCGTGGAGCCGGTCACGGGCGAGCCGGGGCCCGACGATGGCCGCCGCCACGAAGCCGGTCACGCCGGCCGCCAGGTGGATGACGTAGCCACCGGAGTAGTCGACGGCACCCTTCTGGGCGAAGAAGCCGCCACCCCAGAGCAGGAACGCATTGACCGCGTAGACGAAGGTGATCCACAGCGGGACGAAGAGCAGCCACGCCTTGAACTTCATCCGGGACAGCACGCTGCCGAGGAAGAGCAGCGGGGTGATGGCGGCGAACACGAACTGGAAGTACGCGAAGGTCGACGTCGGGAAGTGGAACTGTACCGACGTCCCCTCCGGCAGCACCATCTGGTTCTGCTCGCCGAAGTGGCTCACGATCGGGTGGGGGACGCCGATCAGGTTGCCCCAGAACGAGCCCGCACCACCCCAGTGGGCCGGGACGCCGAAGCCCATGTTGAAGGCCCACAGCACCCACACGACGAGCACCAGGCTGAAGCCGGCGAAGGTCATCAGCATGGTGTTCACCACCCACTTGCGCTGCACCAGGCCGCCGTACAGGACGGCCAGTCCCGGCACGCTCATGAGGCCGACCAGGGTGGCCGCCACCAGCTGCCAGGTGTTGTCTCCCGTATTGAGCCAACTCGGGTACGGGATGTTCGTCACGGCTTCGAGCACGCCTCGGGCTCCTCTCCTGGTCTCCGCTCGACGGGCCGCCGTTGCCGTTCCGAGCCCGCTGCACGAGAGCGACGGAGGGGCGAGGTACCGCCGAGCATCACTTGCCGCCGCAAGTATGAGAGGGGGTCGTTACCTGACTGCTACGCCAATGTTTCGTGCGCGTGAACTCGCCCGGGTACGATCCCCGCGCATCCGCCCTGGCTGGCGGTACCCTGTCACCATGGCTACTGGCGCGCGCGAGCTCGACCTCTCGAAGATCTGGCTGTTCTCCACCTGCTCCGCCCGGGAGCTCCGGACCGTCCGGCGGGCGCTCGAGGAGGTGGCGGTGTCCCAAGGGCGGGTCCTCACCGAGGAGGGCACCATCGGGCGCGAATTCTTCTTCATCGTCGAGGGCCGGGCGTCGGTGCGGCGCGGCAACCGTAAGGTCGCCACCCTCGGCGCCGGCGACTACTTCGGCGAGCTGGCCCTGCTCGACCGCAAGCCACGCTCGGCCACCGTCACCGCCGACACCGACATGCGGCTGCTCGTCCTCGGCCAGCGGCAGTTCAACGGGCTGCTCGACGCCGTGCCGGCGCTCGGCCGCAAGCTGCTCGCCGCCATGGCCGGCCGGTTGCGCGAGGCCGACTCGAAGGCCTCCGCCCTCATCTCGCACTGACCGTGGACCTCGCCGCCGCGCTCGCCGCCGCCCGGGAACGCCACCAGGGCGTGCTCGTCACCCTGCGGCGCGACGGGCGCCCGCAGCTGTCCAACATCGTCTACGCCCTCGACGGCGGCATCGCCCGCATCTCGGTCACCGACGACCGGGCCAAGACGGCCAACCTGCGCCGGGACCCCCGCGCCTCGCTCTACGTCCCGGGCGAGAGCTTCTGGTCCTACCTCGTGCTCGACGGCACGGCGGAGCTGACGCCGGTGGCGGCGGCACCCAACGACGCCACCGTCGAGGAGCTGGTCGGCCTGTACCGCGCGGTCGGCGGCGAGCATCCCGATTGGACCGACTTCCGCTCGACCATGGTGGCCGAACGCCGCCTCGTCGCCCGGCTGCGGTTCGACTGGGCGTACGGCATCCCGGCGGGCTGAGGCCAGGCCTCCCGCGCCGGGCCGGGGACCGCGGGCGGAGCGGACCTACTCCTCGTAGGCCGAGCGGGTGCCTTCCTCCGCCGCCACCTCGGGCCCGGGCAGGGCGCCGGTGGACCCGGCGAGGAGCGACTCCTCCACCAGCTGAGAGAGGTCCAGCACCCGGACCTCCTCCTCCTTCTGGTTGGCCCGGACGGCGTCGTCCAGCATGATCATGCAGTAGGGGCAGGCGGTCGACACGACGTCGGCCCCGGTGCCGAGCGCCTCGGCCGTCCGGTCCATGTTGACCCGGGTGCCGATCGTCTCCTCCATCCACATGCGCGAACCGCCGGCACCACAGCAGAAGCCGCGCTCCCGGCACCGGCGCATCTCCACGTTGTTGGCGCCGGGGATGGCATCGATGACGGTCCGCGGCTCGTCGAAGACCCGATTGTGGCGGCCGAGGTAGCACGGGTCGTGATAGGTGACCGTGCCGGTGTAGCCGGTGCCCGGCACCAGCTTGCCCGTCGTCACCAGGTGGTCGAGCAGCTCGGAGTGGTGGATCACCTCGAAGTCGCCCCCCAGGGCCGGGTACTCGTTCTTGATGGTGTTGAAGCAGTGGGGGCAGGAGGCGACGATCTTCTTGGCCCCCACGCCGTGGAGCGTCTCGATGTTGGCCTTGGCCTGCTCCTGGAAGAGGTACTCGTTGCCGATGCGGCGAGCCGGGTCGCCGGTGCACGACTCCTTGGGGCCGAGGATGGCGAAGGTGACGCCGGCGCGGTGCAGCATCCGGGCCGTCGCCTGGACACCCTTGCGGGCCCGCTCGTCCAGCGCCCCGGCGCAACCGACCCAGTAGAGGTACTCGACGTCGTCGGGGATCGTGTCGGTCACGACCGGGACCTCGAAGTCGAGCGTCTTGGTCCAGTCGGTGCGCTTCGCCTGGCCGAGACCCCACGGATCGCCTTGGTTCTCCACGTTGCGCAGCATCGGGCCGGCCTCGCTCGGGAAGCGCGACTCCATCAGGACCTCGTAGCGGCGCATGTCCACGATGGCGTCCACGTGCTCGATGTCGACCGGACACTGCTCGACGCACGCGCCGCACGTGGTGCACGACCAGAGGACGTCGGGGTCGATGGTGTTGGGCACCAGGGCCTCGGGCTCCGCCGTGGCCGCGCCCTTCGGCTCGGCGTCCCCGTCGGTGGGGTCCTGGGTCGACATCGGCTGGTCGAGGAGCCGGTTCGCCGAGGAGAACATGTTGTCCCGCAGGTTCATGATCAGCAGCTTGGGCGAGAGCGGCTTTCCGGTGCTCCACGCCGGGCAGACCGACTGGCACCGCCCGCACTCGGTGCAGGTGACGAAGTCGAGCATCTGCTTCCAGCTGAACTGCTCGACCAGTCCCACGCCGAAGACGGTGTCCTCGGAGATCTCCTCCATGTCCATGTCGGGGGTCTTGTCGAGCGCGCCGAGCCCCCGGGGCCGCCGGGAGAAGGCGACGTTGATCGGGGCCATGAAGATGTGGAGGTGCTTGGAGTACGAGACGAAGACGAGGAAGCCGCTGATGACGGCGATGTTGGCGAGGATGAAGGCGGTGGCGAGGCCGCCGTTCACGCCGGCGCCGAGGCCCGACAGGCCGGCGCCGACGGCGTGCGAGGCGAAGGTCCACCAGCTGGTGTAGGGGAACTGCTCCGGGCTGGTGTCGATCTGCGCGCCCCGGTAGAGCAGCAGGGTGACGATCACCAGGGCGATGAGGAGGAGCGTCAGCCAGGCCGCGTCGGTGTGCGACCCGTAGAAGCGCGAGGTGCGCTCACGGCGGGACGGGGCGTTCTTGATCCGGATGATCGTGAACGCCACCAGGGCGACCAGTACCGCCACGGCGAAGAATGTCTCGATGAACCCGAGCACCGGCGACGTCCCGATCGCCGGGATGTGGAAGGTCGGCTGGAAGAGGTCGCCGTACGCCTCCACGATAGTGAACAAGAGGAGGGTGAAGCCCCACATGGTGAAGAAGTGGGCGGCGCCCGGAACGATCCACTGGAGCAGCTTGCGCTGGCCGGCCACCTCGGTGACCTCGGCCCGTGCCCGGGGCCAGATGCTGCCCCGCATGCGGTCGGGCGCCGGTTGGCCCGACCGCACCAGGCGGGACAGCCAGTAGAAGCGTCGGCCGGCGACGGCCAGGCAGATGACCGTGACGGCCACGCCGATGACGATCCTGACGGGCACGGGTCCTCCTCCTCGGGCTCGGGTGCAGGCGACTCGGGTACTTGGGGACTTCGGGTACTTGGGGACTTCGGGGGACGTGCTGTTCTAGCCTGGGGAACGGCCAGTCGAGGCCGGCCCTACGGTTGCAGCGGTGGGAACGCCCGCGGTGGCGACGTCGGTCTCGGGGGCGAGGTCGGCGTCAAGGGCGGAAGTTGTCGGCGTACCGGCTGGGCGTCGGACCCCACTGGTTCTGGTACTTGGAGCCGAGGCCCGACGACCCGTACGGCCGCTCGGCCGGTGACGTCATCCGCAGGAAGCTGATCTGGCCGATCTTCATGTCGGGGTAGACGGTGATGGGCAGGTTGGCGACGTTCGACAGCTCGAGGGTGAGGTGGCCGTCCCACCCGGCGTCCACGAACCCCGCCGTCGAGTGGATGAGGAGGCCGAGCCGCCCGAGGGAGGACTTGCCCTCCAGCCGGGCGACGAGGTCGTCGGGCAGCCCCACCCGTTCGATCGTCGACCCCAGCACGAATTCGCCCGGGTGGAGCATGAGCGGCCCGTCGGGGCCGACGTCGACCAGCTCGGTGAGGTCCTCCTGGTCCTCCCGGACGTCGATCACCCGCTGGGTGTGGTTGCGGAAGAGGCGGAAATAGCGGTCGACGTGCAGGTCCACCGAGGAGGGCTGGACGCACTGCTCACCGAGCGGGTCGATGACGATCCGACCGGCGTCCAGCTCCTCGCGGATGGTGCGGTCGGAGAGAACCATGGCGGGCAAGACGATAGTGTCCCGGCGGTCTCCGGCGTAGTTGGGTGGCGTCGGGGGTGGCGTCGGGGGTTGCGTCGGCGTGGTCTGCGCCGTACGGGCCTCCTGGCGCCTTCGGCGAGCGGCGGTACACTGCTCGGGCTGCTGCGGGCGTAGTTCAGCGGCAGAACATCAGCTTCCCAAGCTGAGAACGCGGGTTCGATTCCCGTCGCCCGCTCTCCCCAAAGTCCCTGGTCACCTGGCCTGCGATGCAGCGGACGTGCCTTCGGCATCGCCGCCCGTCCCGCGAATATCCCGCGAAGTGTCGGAGATCGACGCCACCGCCGCCGGTCGGGAGAGCCCCGACAGCGCCTCCGCCAACGCAACGTCGCGGTCCTCGGTCGCATGCTGGTACCGCAACGCCGCCGCCGGGCTGGCGTGCCCGACTCGTGCCATCAGCTCCCGGGTGGTTGCCCCCGAGATCGCCAGCCAGGTCGCGCCTGCGTGCCTCAAGTCATGCAGATGCAGCTCCGGCCTCCCGATGGAACGGCGAGCGACGTCCCACGCCTTCTGCAATGCCGCGGGACGCACGCGCCCGCCCTGCGGGCCGGTGAACAGAGGAGCGGTTCCGTCGGGCGCCACGCAGGCTGTCAGGTGCCGCTCGAGCGCGGGCAGCACATGGGGCGGAACGGCGACCGTGCGGGCGCCCGCTGCGGACTTGGGAGGTCCGATCTCGATCCCGCCCGGCACATGGTTGGCGGTCCGCTCGATCCGGATCGTGCCGTGCAGGAGGTCCACGTCTCGGCGCTCGAGTCCAAGCAGCTCTGCTCGCCTGAGGTGACACCAGGCAGCCAAGAGGACGACCGGACGTAGCTCGTCGGGCATCGCCGTGGCCAACGCCTCTACTTCGGCCACGGACGCCATGGGCCGCTCGGGCGACCGCTCCTGCCCGGCGTTCTTCACGACGCATGGGTTCCGGGCGATCAGCTCGTCGGCCACCGCGGTCGACAACACCTCCCGTAGCAGTCGGTAAGCCTTCGCCGCCGTCACGGGATGGGCCGCCGCCAGCGTGGCATTCCACGCCCGGATGGCGGTCGGGGCGACCTTCCCGAGCGGCAGCTTTCCGAAGCTCGGGAGGATGTGGACCCGGAGCAGCGAGCGGTACAGCTCGACGGTGCGTGGCCGGAGGTCGTGCCGTTCAGCGATCCACCGGTTGGCGTAGTCCTCCGTGGTGAGTGACGCGTGGCGGGGATCGATCCATGCGCCCTTGTCGAGCGCAGCGCGCTGCTCGCGCTCGTAGCGTTCGGCGTCCTTCCGGGCCCGGAACGTGCGCGACCGCTCCTTGCCATCAGGGCCCCGCAGGCGCACCTCATAGCGGACTCCGGACTTCGACTGCCGACGTTCGATCACTTCGTCGCTCCCTCCGTCACCACAACCCGTCCGGTCCTGTCTGCCCACACCCGGACGTCATCCCAGGACCACACGTAGCCGATCCCCAACCGGGCAACGGGCTGGGGAAAGTCGAGGCCGCGATAACGCCACGCGTGAACACCCTCCGGGCGCGCGAGGCCCAATCGCTCGGCGATCTCGCGGGTCCCGACCAGCTCAGGCAGCATGAGGAGAACTCTACTCAGCGAATCCGCGTGGCGCCACGATTCACCGCCCGTGACCGCCCGATTCCGAAACTGCCCACTTCCTCCGATACATGCTCCTTAGGGTCCTCCGTGCAACCCCCGAATGGGGCTGCGGGGACTGGAAGGACGTGACAGATGGAACGGCTGGCTTATGACATCCCGACGGCAGCCGAGGTGATCGGGGTCGGGCGCACGACGCTGTACCAGGCCATCGCATCGGGGGACCTGCGCTCCGTGAAGATCGGCGCGAGACGGTTGGTGACCCGGGACGCGTGCCAGGACTTTCTTCGCCTCCTCTCCGAACGGGCCGACCGCGACGCGGCCAGTGGCACGTCATGAGCCGCGGTCCAGTCGGCACTGGTCGGCGCGAGGCTCAGGTGAGCACCACGCTTGACCCGAAGTTCCGACCGCTCACCTACGACGAGGCCTACGGGGCCGATGGCGAGCAGCCATCCGAAGGACACGACGAGTCCGACGAGCAGCTTTCCCCGCTGCGGGGAGCGAGCGCCGGCGTACGCCAGACACTGGCGCAGGTGCGGGGCAACGACTCTCCCTCCGCGCGGCTGGTCGTCACACCCGCCAGTGCGATAACCCCCACGGCACCCTCCTGGCGCTGGCGGGGGTGGCTCGTGGCCGGCGCGGTGCACCTTGGAATCGGTCGCCAGGGGTCGGGCAAGACGACCTTCGGCGAATGGCTGGTCGCAATGCTCACCACCGGAACACCCTGGCCGGGCGAAGAGGTCCGCCGTGACCCGCTGCGATGCGGACTCCTGTCGCTGGAGGAGCCGGCCGACCGCCTCGTGGCAAGGCTCCACGCTGCGGGCGCCAACGTGGAGCGGGTGACAATCCTGCGCGATGTCGAGGTCCTGGACGATGAGAGGCGCCGATCCCGCCGTCCGTGGCGTCTGCCTGGCGACTGCGCCGCGCTGGAGGACGCGATCACCACGCAGCGGCTTGCCTTCGTCGTGATCGACGGTCTCGGCTACTCGATCGCTGGGGACTCCCACAACTACGCCAACGTCGGTTCGGCCCTCGCCGCGCTGGCGGCGGTTGCCGAACGCACCGGTTGTTCCGTGCTCGGGCTCACGCACCCGCCCAAAGGCGCCAGTGACCCGGTGACGGCAGGCATCGGGTCGACCGCGTGGACGGCCATCCCGCGCATCACCTGGGTGCTCGGATTCGACCCGGAGGACGCAACAGGGCAGCGCCGGGTGGTCCGGGTCGGCAAGACGAACTACGTGGAGCCGGCGCAAGGTTGGTCGTTCAGCATCCGGAGCGACGAGCAGTACGAGGCCGGGTACGTCTCGGATGTAACGCCGTCGACGGTCACCGCCGCCGCCATCACCGGACCCACCGAATCGGCGGATGAACGCGGAAAGCGCGGCGAGGCGCAACGGGTTGTCGAGGGGCTGCTAAGGAACGGCCCACTGCGGGTCGCGGACCTGAACGCGGCAGCGGAGGCGGCCGGCGTCTCAAAAAGGACCGTCGAGCGAGCCCGGCGTGACATCGGGGCGGTCTCTACTCCACGGAGCGATCCCGCCACCGGGCGGGTAACCGACTGGATCGTCGCGCTGCCCGACCAGCCCGCCATCCCAGTCCGCCAAACCGCTGCTGGCGGTGTGGGCGGTCCGGAGACGACCAGGGGGAACGTGGCCCCCAGCGGTCCAGACCGCCGACTCTCGGCGGCTGGCAGTGTGGGCGCTGTGGCGGACGATGCCACCGAACCCACCTGGCCCACGCCGGACAACGTCGAAGCACCCACTCTCACCGCCTTCCCTGATGCGATCGCGTGGTGCGACGGGTGCGGCCGGCCGATCACAGCGTGCGGGTGCCCGGCGGAGCCGGCGGGGGCGGTCCAGTGAACGACTCCCCGGTCGTCGTCCACGTCCTGTGCGACCACTGCCGAGCCCGAGAACTGCGCCACGCCGCCGCCGCTCTTGCCATCCTGGGCGACACGACCGCGGCCTACGGGGACGAGCGGAAGGTGGCCCGCGATGAACTGGTCCGGGCGGCACGGTGGTTGCGGCTGCCGGCGCACGTACCGACCCGCCACGGCAGCGGGGCCAGGCCATGACGGCGCGCGACGTGACCCTCCCGGGCGAGCCAGCAACGGGCGGCTCGGTCCCAGCAAACACGAAGGCTCCGTTGTGAAGCACCCTCGGCATGGAAGACAGCAACTCCCGCCCCCATCTTCCGGCAGTTCCCGGCGTCGTACCGGGACGGGACGCGTCTACCTTCCCGGCGGCATTCTTCGGCTCTGCGACGGCTGCTCGACCGACCGCGCCCGGAAGTGGTATCGAGCTGCTTCCGGCGCCTGGATCTGCGACCAGTGCTGGCAATGGGCCGTACGACTGATCGCGACGGGACATCGCGTCACGCGCGACCCCCTCCATCACCATCGCCATTCCCCCTCGAGCCGTCGTCATCGCCTACTCCGACCAAGCTCACACCGTGCGTCGCTTCCCGGCACCATCGGTGACCGTTCGTGCGTCCAGCAGCTCGGGCGCCTCGACTGCAAAGAAGCAGACATGACGTAACCGAGCGACAAGCTCACGACAACCAGCCGGTGCAAGTCCGGTCCGGGGAGACGCCAAGGTCCCCGGTAGCGA
>JBOGGF010000069.1:0-2594 GCA_050743965.1 Acidimicrobiales bacterium | reverse complement strand
GCGCGGCGCCGGCAGGCCGCCCGCCCGTCGGCCTCCTCGCGCCGCCGGCGCCCGGCGCGGCACGTCCCCGGTGAGCCGGTGGTGCGGCGCCTGCCGGTGCTGGCGCTGGTGGTGGCGATCCTCGTGGCTGGTGGGCTGGCGAGCAGCTGGATCCGTCAGAGCTCGCCGCCCACCCCGACGCGGCCGGCCACCACGTCGCTCGCCGTCATGGCCGCGCCCACCACCGCCACCGCCTCGAGCTGGTACTGCACCGGAGCCAGCGGACCGGGGAACCCGGTCGCCCGGGGGACCCTCTACATGGTCAATTCGAGCGAGAAGCCGGTGAAGGGCACGTTGACGGCCTACGACAGCACAGGCCACCGGGTCAAGGAGTCGATCACCGTCCCCGCCCTGGGCCAGGCGACCGCCACCCCCGGCACCATCGCCTCCGGCGCCTGGCTGGCGAGCCGGATCGACCTCGACGGCGGCGGCGTGGCGGTGCACCAGCTGGTCGCCGGCCCGACAGGCTGGTCGATGGCGCCGTGCTCGACCCAGGCCGGCACCAGCTGGTACTTCGCCTCGGGGGCCACCACCCTCGGCAACCAGCTCTACGTGTCCCTTTTCAACCCGACGAAAGGCACCGCCGTCGTCGACCTCACATTCGTCACCGGCCGGGGAGGGGTCCAGCCGGCGCCGTTCCAGGGGCTCATCATCCAGCCGAACGCCGTGGTCACGGCCGAGGTGGCGTCCTACGTGCAGGATCAATCGGCGGTGGCCACGGTGGTCCATGCCCGTTCGGGGCGGGTCGTGGCGTCCGAGCTGCAGGTCCACACGGCATCGGGCCAGAGCGGCGTGTCGCTGCGTCTCGGCGCCCTGCAGCCGTCGCCCCAGTGGTACGTGCCCAGCAGCCAGGACGCCACCGGTGGGACGTCGCAGCTGGCCGTGTTCAATCCGACCCGCCGGCCCGAGCACGTGACGGTGGCAACCCGGCTGGCGTCGGGCCCGGTGGCGCCGCTCCACCAGACGATGGCGCCGCACTCGACGTGGACATTGGACCTCGGCAGCCAGACGCGGATCCCCGTCGGCACCCAGTACGCCCTGACCGTGGACGCCACCGGTGGCGGGGTCGTCGTCGACCGGGTGGCGGCAGCCCCCGCCGGCGCGCCGGCCCCGCAGTGGGGCGCCGTGACGGCGGTCGCCGGCCACGCCACGGCGTCCCCGACCGGTCGTTGGACGCTGCCCAACCCGGCGCTCAATTCCGTCCACGTCGAGGCAGGGGCGCAGCCGAGCGCCGTCGTCCTCTTCAATCCTGGCGACCGGACGGTGCGGGCCACGGTGACTTCGCTCGGCACCGGCGGCCTGCCGCTGACAGGGGCCGGCACACTCGAGGTGGCGCCCCACGCCCTCGTGGTGGTGCCGGCGAAGGGGATCGCCGATGGCGGGCTGGCGGCACTTCGCGTCACGGCCGACCGGCCCCTGGCCGCGACCGAGGACGTGGCCCCGGCCGGGCTCGCCGGCATCGTGGCGGGAAGCGCCGTGCCCCAGGCGTGAGGCCGCTTCCGTCTGCGCCAGCCTGGCGCCGGCGGATCGCCTAGTGCGGAGGGGGAGGGGCCTGCCCCGGGCCCTGCGGCGGTCCCCAGCCGGGGGGCGGGGGCCACTGCGGCGGGGGCCAGTCCGCCGGCGGGCGCCCACCGGGTGTGGCCGGCTGCCCCGGGTACCGCGTGCCACCGTCCTCGCGGCGGGGGACCGGTGCAGGGTCGCGCTCGGGGCGCGGGTGGCCGTCCGGTGCCGGGGAACCTTGGGGCAGGGCGTTGCCGCGGGCACCGTTGTCGACGCCGTTCGAGCCGGTGCTGCCGTTCCCGTTCCCGTTCCCGCTGCCGCTGCCGTTGCCGTTGAACTGGGGGACCATCTTGGCGCCGCTCGTGTGGACCGGCCCGCCGTAGGCTTCGTCGACCAGGCGGCCGACCTCGGCCCCGTCGACGCTCTCCTGCTCGAGGAGCGCCTTGGCCACGGCTTCCAGGCCGCCCCGGTGGCGGGTGAGCAGCTCCATCGCCCGCTCCTCCTGGCCCCGCAGGATCCGCTCGACCTCGTCGTCGATGACCCGGCTGGTGTCCTCGGAGTAGTCCCGGGTGTGCATGAGGTCCTCGCCCAGGAAGACCTGGCCCTGGGACCCCCACGCCATGGGACCGATCTCCTCGCTCATGCCCCACTCGCGGACCATCTTGCGGGCCAGCTCGGTGTTGCCGACCAGGTCGTTGGCCGCCCCGGTGGAGAGGTCACCATAGATGAGCAGCTCGGCCACCCGGCCGCCCATGCGCACGCACAGGGAGTCCTCGATGTGGTCGCGGGGGTGGATGTGGCGCTCCTCGATGGGCAGCTGCATCGTGACGCCGAGGGCCATGCCCGTCGGCAGGATCGTGACCTTGTGGACCGGGTCGGCGTGCTCGAGGGCGTAGGCGAGCAGGGCGTGGCCACCCTCGTGGTAGGCGACCCGCTCCTTCTCCTCGCCCGACAGGACCAGGCTGTCCCGGCGCTGTCCCATGAGGACGCGGTCGCGGGCGGACTCGAAGTCGACCATCTCGATGCTGGCGCTTCCCCGCCGCACCGCATGGAGG
>JBOGGF010000068.1:0-5208 GCA_050743965.1 Acidimicrobiales bacterium | reverse complement strand
CCGGCGGAACACCGAGCCCGGGATGATCCCGGCGGCGTAGCGCCGCTCCTCGATGTCGACGGTGAGGGGGAAGAAGTCGATGCCCTCGCGCACCGACCGGGCGGCGGTGGCGGCGGCCAGCACGACGGTGTCGCCGATGCGGCCGACGACGGCGCCATCGGCCTGCTGGGCCAGCTTGCCGGCCTCGAACGAAAGGGTACGGTCGGTGCCGCTGATCGGCGCCGAAACGGAAATGGCCTCGGCCATGGTGCTCCTTGGGTCGGGGGCACACCCCGGCCGGTTCCCAGTGGTCGATCACCCCGCGTACCGGGTGATCGGCGACTGGCAGCCGACGTGCCGGCATGCCCGTGTCTCTCTGTGCGACCGCCCGGCCGACGGGCCGGGCGGTGGTTGGTGCTAGCGGCGGATCCCGAGACGGCCGATGATGGTGCGGTACCGCTCGACGTCGTTGGCCCGGACGTAGTCCAGTAGGCGTCGACGCCGACCGATCAGCTTCATCAGCCCTCGTCGCGTGTGGTGGTCTCCCTTGTGCACCTTCAGGTGCTCCGTCAGGTGCGAGATCCGGTCGGTCAACAGCGCGATCTGGACCTCGGGCGAGCCGGTGTCCGCATCGTGCAACCGGTGCTCGCTGATGATGACCTGCTTCTCGGGCATGTACGAAGAGACCTCGAACGTTCTGGGGCTGGCCTGGCGCGCGGGCTCCGCCACCGTGCAGGCACGACGATAGCAGGTCGATCAGCCGAGGAGCTCCCGGGTCCGGGCCACATCGCGGTGCATCTGGGCCACCAGGTCCTCGACCCGGTCGAACCGCTCCTCGTCCCGCAGCTTCTCCACGAAGGCCACCTCGCCCTGCTCACCGTAGATGTCGACGCCGAAGTCGAGCAGGTGGGCCTCGACCAGCGGAGGCTGCGGCTCGGTGTAGAAGGTGGGCCGGCGTCCGACCGAGATGGCCGCCGTGTGCTCCTCCCCCCCGGCCCGCCGGTACCGCCCGGCGTAGATGCCCACGCCAGGCACCACCATGTCATCGGGGTGGGCCAGATTGGCCGTCGGGAAACCCAGCTCGCTGCCGCCCCGGCGGTCGCCCACCACCACCGTGCCGCGCAGCCGATAGGGCCGGCCGAGGAGCGCGGCGGCGGCGGTCACCTCACCTTCGGCCAGCAGGCCGCGGATGCGCGTCGAGGAGACGGGGTCGCCGCCCGTCTCGGTGAGCCGCACGCCGTCCACGTCGAAGCCGTGGATCCGACCGAGCTCCGCCAGCAGCGTCACGTCGCCCTTGCGACCGTGGCCGAAGTGGAAGTCCTCGCCCACCACCACCAGCCGGGCGCCCAGGGCGGCGACCAGCAGCTCCTGGACGAAGTCCTCGGCCGACTCGTCGGCCCGCCGCCGGTCGAAGGGCACCACCACGGTGAGGTTCACCCCGCACGAGGCCAGCAGCTCGAGCTTCTGGTCGAGGTCGGTGAGCAGGAGCGGCGCCGACTCCGGACGCACGATGGTCGCCGGGTGGTGGTCGAAGGTCACCACGGCGGTGGGCGCGCCGAGCGCGTCGGCCCGGGCCCGCAGCATGGCCAGCAGGGCGCGGTGGCCCCGGTGGACGCCGTCGTAGGCGCCGATGGTCACCGCCGCTCCCGGTGGCGCCGCGACCTCGTCGGGGGCGAGCACCTCCATCGTCGGGAGGATAACCCTCAGCGCGACGCCAGCACGACGGCCGGGCGCAACCGGTCGCTGCCCGTCCCCTCGTACACGGCGAGCAACCGCCCCGTCCCGTCGAGCAGTGCCCAAGGCCCGGCACCGGCGGCACCCAGCGGCACCCGGTCCACCGGCAGCCCCCGGGCGACCAGATCGGCGGTCTCAGTGTCCGCCACCACCCGGTCGAGGTCGCGTAGGCCATCGGCCGGTGAGAGCACGACCTCGGGGCCGAGCTTGGCCACCGGGTGGGCCTCGACCTCGCCGAACGACCCGATGCGGGTGCGCCGGAGAGCCCGAAGATGGGCACCACCGCCGAGAGCGATGCCGACGTCGGCGGCCAGCGACCGGACATAGGTGCCCGAGGAGCAGACCACCGTCGCCCGATAGACCCCGCGATCGTCGGCAGGTGCGACGTCGAACCGGTGGACGGTCACCGGGCGGGGCGGACGGTCGACCTCGATGCCCTGGCGCGCGAGGGTGTGCAGTCGCTGGCCACCCATCTTGACCGCCGACACCATCGGCGGCACCTGCTCGATCCGGCCGGTCAGGCCCGCCGCCGCCGCCCGCACTGCGTCGAGCCCGACATCGGCCATGTCCCACTCCCCCACGACCTCGCCCGACGCATCCAGGGTATCGGTCGCCGTGCCGAGGACGATCTCCGCCGTGTACTCCTTGTCGAGCGCAGTCAGGAACCGGAGGAGCCGCGTCATCCGGCCCAGCCCGACCAGCAGCACCCCGGTGGCGTCCGGGTCCAGGGTGCCCGCGTGGCCGGCCCGCCGCTGGCCGAAGACGCGGCGGACCCGGGCCACCACGTCGTGGGAGGTACAGCCGGGGTCCTTGTCCACCACGACGAGGCCCGTGACCGTCACCGGCGCTCCTGGTGGAGGCGGCGCAGGATCTCCTCGACCCGCTCGCCGGCCGAGGTGGCCGGGTCGGCGGCGAAGTGCAGCCGGGGCGTGCGCTTCATGCGCACCTGACGGCCGACAGAGCGCTGGACCTGCGCCCGGCGCTCCTCCAGCGCCTCGGCCGCCTCGTCGTCAAGGGTCCCCACGTACACCGTGGCCGACCGGAGGTCGGCGCTCGTGTCCACGGAGGTGATCGTGACCAGGCGCAGCCGCTCGTCGGCGTCAGCCAGTCGCTCGAGCGACTCGGCGACCACCTGGCGCAGGACCTCGTTCACGCGCAGGGCGCGGGGGTAGTCGCGACTCGACGGCATTCCCCGGCGCCTCAGGTCCTCGGGATCTCTCGCTCCTCGAAGGTCTCGATGAGGTCGCCTTCCTTGAGGTCCTGGTAGTCGGAGAGGCCGATGCCGCACTCGTACCCAGCCTGGACCTCGCGGGCGTCGTCCTTGAATCGCCGCAGCGAGGTGATCATGCCCCGCCAGATGACCACGCCCTCGCGAAGGAACCGCACCTTCGTGCCGCGGGTGATCCTGCCCTCCCGCACGTAGCAGCCGGCCACGGCCCCGACCCGGGGCACCCGGAAGACCTGGCGGACCTCGGCCTCGCCGGTGACCACCTCCTCCTTCTCTGGGGTGAGCATGCCGAGCATGGCGGCCTCGAGGTCCTCGAGCAGCTTGTAGATGATCTCGTAGGTCCGCACCTCTACGTCGGAGGTGTCGCCCAGCTCGCGTGCCCGCCGGTCCGGCCGGACGTTGAAGCCGATGATGGTGGCGTTCGAGGCCCGCGCCAGCTGGACGTCGTTCTCGGTGATCCCCCCGACGCCCCGGTGGACGAAGGACAGCTTCACGTCGTCGCGCTCCAGCTTGCGCATGCTCTCGGTGACCGCTTCGAGCGATCCCTGCACGTCGGCCTTGAGGACCAGGTTGAGAGTGGCGGTCTCGCCCCGCTGGATCTGCTCGAACAGGTCCTCCAGCTTGGCGCCGGTGGCGGCCGAGGCCGCCGGTAGGTGGCCCGACAGGCGGAACCGCTGGGCCCGAGCCTCCCCGAGGGTCCGGGCCGTGGCCTGGTCCTTGGCCACCCGAAGCTCGTCGCCGGCCTGGGGCGGCTCGGAGAAGCCGAGCACCTGCACCGGCATGGAGGGCAAGGCCTCCTTCACATGGTCGCCGTGGTCGTCGACCAGGGCCTTCACCCGGCCCCAGGCGGCACCGGCCACCACCGGGTCGCCGACCCGCAACGTCCCGGACTCGACGATGAGGGTCGCCACCGGACCCCGGCCGGGGTCGCGTGTCGCCTCGAGCACGGTGCCCCGGGCACGTCCCTCCGGGCTCGCCCGCAGCTCCTCCACCTCGGCAACGAGCGTGATCTGCTCGAGCAGGTCGTCGATCCCCGTGCCCTCGAGGGCCGAGACCTGCACGACGATGGTGTCGCCGCCCCACGCCTCGGGCACCAGCCCGCGCTCGGAGAGCTGCTGGAGGGCCCGGTCCGGATTGGCATCGGGGCGGTCCATCTTGTTGACGGCCACGATCGTCGGCACGTCGGCCGCCCGGGCGTGGTCGATCGCCTCCACCGTCTGGGGCATCACGCCGTCGTCGGCCGCCACCACCAGCACCACGATGTCGGTCACCTCGGCCCCCCGGGCTCGCATGGCGGTGAACGCCTCGTGGCCCGGGGTGTCGATGAAGGTGATGAGGTTGTCCCGCCATGTCGCCTGGTAGGCGCCGATGTGCTGGGTGATGCCGCCGGCCTCGCCGGCCACCACGTTGGCGGAGCGGATGCGGTCGAGCAGCAGGGTCTTGCCGTGGTCGACGTGGCCCATGACCGTCACCACCGGCGGCCGCGGTCGCAGGTCCTCCTCGGCCTCCTCCTCGTCCTCGTCGTCCTCGAAGTACTTGGCGAGGAGCTCCGCCTCCTTCTCCTCGCCCGGGTCGACCAGGCGGATCTCAGCACCCAGCTCGGCAGCGAACAGCTCGATCATGTCGTCGGTGAGCGACTGGGTCGCGGTGACCATCTCTCCCTGGAGGAGCAGGAACCGCACGATGTCGCCGGCCGAACGGTTGAACTTGGGCCCGAGGTCCCGGGCGGTCGAGCCGCGCTCGACGATGATCTCACCCTCGGGGACCGGTGCGGTCGACGGCGTGTAGGTCGTCAGCTGCGTCGGCTCGAGCTCCTCGAGGTTGCGGCGGCGCCGGCGAGACCGGCGCTGGGGCGGCCGGCGGCCGGGGATCCCGCCACGACCACCGGGCGGCCCACCGGGGGGCCCACCCGGCCGTGGACCGCCGAAGCCACCGCCGCCGCCGCCGGGACGGCTGCCGCCGAAGCCGCCGCCGCCGGGGGCGGGTCGCCCGCCCGTCCGTTGGGGGTAGCCGGGGCGGCCAGTCGACGCCGGGGCCGGGCGCCGGCCACCCATGCCGGGAGGCGGCGGGATCCGCTTCCCCGTCGGGCTGAGCGGGGGTCGCACCGGGGGCGGGGGGACGGTCTTGCCGGACGGGCCGAGCGGCGGTCGGGTCGGACGCTGTCCAGGCCCGGGGCCCGGGCGTTGGGCCGGCCGGGGTGAGGTCTGCGGGCGCGGCGGGGCGGCCGGCGCGGCAGCGGCAGGTGCGGGTGCGGGTGCGGGTGCGGG
>JBOGGF010000067.1:0-12006 GCA_050743965.1 Acidimicrobiales bacterium | reverse complement strand
AGGCTGATGGCCCACCGCACCTGGGGCGGCACCCGGCGGCGCTTGCGCGGTCGACCTGCCGGCTCGGTCGGGGAGGGCGCCGGACCGGCGGGATCCTCGACCGCCGGTCCGGGGGCCGAGGGATCCGGCACCGGCACCGCTTCGCTCCCGCGACGCATGGCGGCACCCGCCGCCGGGTCCGGCTCGGGGATCGCCGGAAGCGGATCTCCGGGCACGTGCGTCACCGTCTCATGCTGGCACGCCGTGCCATGCTGGGGTGGTGAGCACGGACGCCTCCGAGGGTGTCGCCGACGTCCCGGGGGCGCCGGCGGGCTCGGCCCTCGGCGGCGACGGGAGGAGCGACCCGTCGAGGACCTGGGGCCGCCCATCGATCGTCGGGCGGCTCCGCCGTCGGCACGGCGGCGCGGCACCGGTGCTCGGAGGCGGCCAGGCTGCTCTCGGCGAGGCCACCGGTGCCGCCGCCGACACACGCGAGAACGACACGTACCGGGGACGCATGTGGGCAGCGGCGGCCCGCCAGGGGATCCCCCTGGCCACCATTCTCACCACCCTGGTGGTCGGCTTCCTGCTGCTGGACGCCGACGTGCTGTTGGTGCTGCTGCTCTGGGTGCTGCGCACCATCATTCTCTATACGGTCATCGCCCTCTTCCTCGCGCTTGTGCTGTCACCGGCGGTGCACCTGGTGGAGCGCACCGGCGCGTCACGGGGGGTGGCGGCCACCGTCGTCTTCGTGGCCGGCCTCGTCGTGTTCGTCGGCGTGGTGGTGCTCTTCACCGCGCCGCTCGTCCACGCCGTCACCCAATTCGCCAAGCAGCTCCCGGCCCTGGTCCAACAGGCCGAGCACGGGCGGGGAAGGATCGGCCACCTCCTCCAGCGGTTCCACCTGCGCAGGTGGGCCGAGACGAACGCCCCGAAGATCGCCACCGACATCACCCGCAGCCTCAAGCCGGCGCAGGCGCTCTCGGTCGGCGCGACTGCGGTGTCGTCGCTCGTCGCCCTCAGCACGATCGCGGTGCTGACGCTGTTCATGCTCCTCGAGTCACCCAATCTCCAGCGGGGGCTGCTGCACGCGATGCGACCGGCCCGGGCCCTGCGGGTGCTGCGCGTGTACCACGACGCCACCCGGTCGGTGACCGGCTACATGTTGGGGAACTTCCTCACTTCGCTCATCGCCGGGGTCGTGGTGTTCGTCACCTTGGTGGTGCTCGGCGTGCCCTACCCGTTGCTGCTCGGCGTCTGGGTGGCGCTGATCGACCTGCTCCCGCTGGTGGGCGGCCTGTTGGCAGGGGTACCCGTCGTGATCGTCGCCGCCTTCCACTCCCTTCCGGCGGGGATCGCCACCCTCGTGGTCTTTCTCGTCTACCAGCAGGTCGAGAACCACGTGCTCAACCCTCTCATCATGAGCCGGACGGTCCGCCTCAACCCGCTCTGGGTGCTCTTCGCCGTGCTCATCGGCGCAACGCTGGGCGGGCGGGTCAGCGCCGGGCTCGGGACCTTCGTGGGCGCACTGATCGGCATCCCCCTCGGTGGTGCCGTCCAGGTCGTCGCCAGGGAGGTGCGCCGCGGGCCCGACGGCGACCGGCCCGACGGCGCCGAGCACGACCGGCCTGACGGCGCCGATGCCGCCGCGGCCGAGGTCGCTGTCCGCGAAGGGCCACTTCCGGCCGACCCGCTCTAAGCTCCCCGAGATGCGCGTCCTGGTCGTCGTCCCCACCTATAACGAGGCGGAGAACATCGAGCGGCTGCTCCGCCTGGTGCGTGACGTGCTGCCCGGCGCCGGCTTGCTGGTGGTGGACGACGGGAGCCCGGACGGCACCGCCGGCCTGGCGGATGCCCTGCAAGGCGAGCTGGGTGACCTCCACGTCCTGCGTCGGGCGGAGAAGTCGGGGCTCGGCAGCGCCTACCGGGTGGGTTTCGCCTGGGGGCTCGAGCGCGGCTACGACGCCTGCGTCGAGATGGACGCCGACTTCTCCCACGACCCCGGCGCCCTTCCGGACCTGCTGGTGCCGCTCGCCCACGGCTACGAGGTCGCCATCGGGTCCCGCTACGTGCCGGGCGGTTCGATCCCCAACTGGTCGTGGCACCGCCACCTCCTCTCGTGGGGCGCCAACCGGTACGCCTCGCTCGCCCTCGGACTGAGCGTCGCCGACTCGACGGCCGGGTTCCGCGTCTATGCCGCCTCGGTGCTGCGACGGCTCGACCTCACGGCCATCCGGGCCGAGGGCTACGGGTTCCAGATCGAGATGACGTACCGATCGAAGCAGGCCGGGGCGAGGATCGCCGAGGTGCCGATCAGCTTCGTCGACCGGGTGGCGGGCACGTCGAAGATGTCGTCGGCCATCGTGGTGGAGGCGTTCGGCCTCGTCGCCTTGTGGGGGATCGAGCGGCTGTGGGCGACGGCTACGGGACGGCGCCCCGCGGCGGCCCGCCCGTTGACCGCGGGCAAGGTCCCTGCCGCCCGCCCGGCGCCCGGTGGCGGGCCGGCCCCGGACTGACGGGTTGGGGAGCTTGGTCTGATGGTCCCGGACATGGGCAAGATCCTGGTAGTCGACGACGAGCCCTACATCACCGATCTTCTGGCCGCCGCGCTGCGCTTCGAGGGGTTCACCGTGGCGGTGGCGGCCGACGGCCGAGAGGCGCTGGCGTTGGCGGGGACGGAGCGACCGGACCTGCTCATGCTCGACGTCATGCTGCCGGACATGGACGGTACCGAGGTGTGCCGCCGCCTGCGGGAGGCGGGCAACGGCGTCCCCGTCGTCTTCCTCACCGCCCGCGACAGCACCGAGGACAAGGTGTCCGGCCTGCAGCTTGGTGACGACTACGTCACCAAGCCGTTCAGTCTCGAGGAGCTCGTCGCCCGGGTGCGGGCCGTGCTCCGCCGCACCGGCCACGAGGGGGCGGGTGAGGCCGAGCTGCGGTACGCCGACCTCGTGATGAACATCGACACCCACGAGGTGTGGCGTCAGGGCACGCCGATCGAGCTGACGGCCACCGAGTTCAACCTGCTGCAGTACCTGCTCGAGAACGCCCGGCGCGTCGTGCCCAAGTCGGAGATCCTCGACCGGGTGTGGGACTACGGCTTCACGGGTGAGGCCAACATCGTCGAGACCTACATCAGCTACCTGCGGAAGAAGGTCGACGAGCTCGAGCCGCCGCTGATCCACACGGTCCGGCGGGTGGGCTACAGCCTCCGCCTGCCGCGGGAATGAGGCTGCGACGACGCCTCATCCTGGCGATGGCCTTCTTCCTGGTCATCGGCCTGGCGGTCGCCGACATCGTCACCTACAGCGCCGTGCGGTCCTTCCTCTACGGGCGGGTCGACGCCCAGCTGTACGCGTCGCAGCGCCTGGCGGGCCGCTATCTCCTCTGGGTCGAGAACGGCCCCCGCGCCCCGACGGGCGCCGGGCTCGACGACCGGGTCGGCCCGGGGGTCTACGTGATGGTGGTGGCGCCCGACGGCCGGACGGTGGTGTCACGCCCGTCGGGCACGCCGTTCGCCCCCGACCCGGCGCCGATCCTGCCCCGGTCCATGCGGCTGTCGACGAGCGATCCCCGTGCCGACGGGCCGTACCGGCCGAACCCGGCCGACTTCAACCTCTCGTCGGCCTCGGGCGCCCGCTACCGGGCCGAGGCGACGGCAGTACCCCAAGGCACCCTCGTGACGGCGGTGCCACTGGTGTCGCCCGACGACACGCTCGCCTCGCTGCTGCGTACCGAGCTGCTGGTCTCCGTGGCAGTGGTGGCCGCCCTGTGCCTCCTCGTCCTGTGGACGGTGCGCCGGGGCCTACGCCCGCTCGACGACATGGCCAAGACGGCCGGTGCGATCGCCTGGGGCGACCTGGCCCAGCGGGTGGCCATCGACAACCCGAGCTCCGAGGTCGGGCGCCTTGGGGGTGCCCTCAACTCCATGCTGGCGCAGATCGAGGCGGCCTTCTCCGAGAAGTCGGCGTCCGAGGCCCGCCTGCGCCAGTTCGTGGCCGACGCCTCGCACGAGCTGCGGACGCCGTTGACGTCGATCCGCGGCTACGCCGAGCTGCTCCGCAAGGGGGCGTTCGACAGCGACGACGACCGCGGGCGGGCGCTGGCGCGGATCGAGCGCGAGGCGGCCCGAATGGGCGGGCTCGTGGAGGACTTGCTCCTCCTCGCCCGGCTGGACCAGGGTCGGCCGTTGGAGCGGGCGCCCGTTGACCTGCGGCGAATCTGCGAGGACGCCGTGGACGACGCCGTCCTGGCCGATCCCGACCGGCCGATCACGCTGGTGGCACCGGCGCCGGTCGTCGTGACGGGGGACCGCGACCGGCTGGCACAGGTGGCGCAGAACCTGGTCCGCAACGCCCTGGTGCACACGCCGGCCGGCACCCCGGTCCGCGTCGACGTCGCGCCCCGCGGGCACCTGGGCGTGCTGCGGGTGACCGACGAGGGTCCCGGTCTGCCGACCGGCGCGGCCCGCCTGGTCTTCGACCGCTTCTACCGCGGGGACCACTCGCGGACGGGCGAGGGCACCGGGCTGGGTCTCTCGATCGTCCGCGCCATCGCCGATGCCTCGGGCGGGGGGGCCTGGGTCCGGTCGGAGCCGGGCCATGGCGCCACGTTCGCCGTCGAGCTGCCCCTCGCTGCCGCGCCCCTCCCGATCGCTGCCACGACGCCGTCCCCCGCCGGGACCGAGGCGCAAGCGGGGCGGGGCCGTCGCCGCGCCCGGCGCGTCACCGGCCGCCTCCCCCTGGCCGCGTCGAGGGCGGGACCCGGGGAGCCTCCCGCACCGCCGGCGACGGTCACGCGGCCGGACCCCCCGGGCCCGTCGGGCCAGTCGGGGTCTGCCGCCGAACGACCCCTGCCCCAGGGCGGTGGTCCCGCCCCAGCAGTGCCGACGCACTGGGGACCAGGGCGTCGAGGACCGGCGACAGCTTGACCGTCGTCTCCTCCAGCTCGCGCCGGGGATCGGAGGCGGCGACGATCCCTGCACCGGCGAGCACGCGGGCCCGACCGTCGACCAGGGTCACCGAGCGGATGGCCAGGACCCACTCGCCGTCGCCCGATCCGTCGACCCAGCCGACCGGGCCGGCCCAGTAGCCGCGCGGGACCGCTTCGAGGGTGCCGATGCGGGCGAGCGCCTGCGGCCGCGGGACGCCGCCGACCGCCGGGGTCGGGTGGAGCTCGGCCAGGAGGTCCAGCGCCGAGCAGCCGTCGACCTCCGTTCCCGGCGCCGGCTCGGCGCCCAGGACGGCGCCATGGCGCGCCGGCGGCGCGAGTGCCCGCACCGGCGTGCCGAGCCGGGCGTCGGAGCGGAGCCGGACCACGATCGGGTCGTCGGGCACGGTGACGTCGTCGCAGCGGCGGGCGAGCCCCGCCGCCACCGCCTCGACGACCAGCCGATGCTCGTCGAGGTCCTTGGCCGAGCCGAGGAGCCGAGCCACGGCGGCGTCGGAGGCCGCACCGCCGGCGGCCGGGAGGGACACGGTGCCGGCCAGGGGCAGGGACGAGACCTCTCGGCCCGCCCGGGCGACGATGAGCTCCGGAGAGGCGCCGACGAACCGCCCCTCCGGCACCGGCACGCTGAACGCGGTGAAGGACGGGTCGCCGGCCCACAGGCGGCGGAGCACCTCGCCGGGCGCCGGGAGCACGGGAGCCCGCCCGCTGCCGGCGGCGAACTCGACGTCGACGGCGCGCGCCAGCACCACCTTGCGGAGGTGGCCGGCCCGGATCGCCGCCACGGCGTCGGCGACGGCGTGGGCGTAGCCCTCGCCGGGAGGGAGGAACGTGACGTCGTCGACGGCAGGAGTGCCGTCGCCGGGGCGCCCGCCGGCGCCCGAGGACGTGGTGCCGGCGGCGGCGGCGAGCCAGGCCAGAAGGGCGGCGGCCTCGCTCGCGGCCTCGTCCCCGCCGGCGCGGTGAGAGCCACCACCCGCGGCCCTGGCGCCCCGCCCGGAGGCGGTGCCCACTCCGACGAGCCACTCGGCGCCGTCGGCGCTCCGGCAGAAGGCCCGCGCCGGGACGGTGAGCGTGCCGGGAGCGCCGCGGTCGAAGGGGAGGGCGCCCACGGCGACGACCGGGCGCGGGGGGACGGGCGACGGCGAGCCACCGACCGCCGGCACCTGCACCACCGGGACGGCGGCCAGCCAGGCGCGCACCGCGGCGAGGCCGGCTGGGTCGTCGAGACCCCGGGGGAGCGACAGCACCGCTGCCGTCCCGTGCCCGGCGACGGTGCGGGCGGGGCCGACGAACAGATGGCCGCCGTCGGCCGCGACCGCCACCGGGTCCACCGACGCCTTCCCGGGCGTGGCGGGGAGCGGGACGCAGACGGCGCGTAGGGCCGATGGATCGGTCGTGGTCACCCGCCGGCCTCGGGGGACCCCGGGGGCATGCCCGTCCGGGTGCCGGTCAGGAGCTGGCTGAGGCCCCCGTAGAGGAGGCGTCGCCCGACGGTGGAGAAGCCGGCGTCGCGGAAGAGGGCACGCAGCGCGGGGTCGTCGGGGAGGTAGGCGGTCGAGCGCGGCAGGTAACGGTAGGCCTCGCGGTCGGACAGCAGCCCGCCGATGAGGGGGACCATGCGGTCGAACCAGAGGTGGAAGCCGGCCCGCCACCACCGGTTGCGGGGGCGCGCCACCTCCAGCACGGCGATCCGGCCACCCGGCCGCAGGACGCGCGCCGCCTCCTGGAGGCAGGCCCGGAGGTCGGTGAAGTTGCGCAGGGCGTAGCCCGACACGACGCCGTCGAAGGCGCCGGTGGCGAGCCCCAGGGCGGCGGCGTCACACTGGACGGCGGGCCCGTCGTGGCGGCGTGCTGCCAGCATCCCGGCGCTCAGGTCGGTCCCGACGACGCCGAAGCTTTGCCCGCCGGCGATGAGGGTGAGGTCGCCGGTCCCGCATGCCAGGTCGAGGACGCGTGATCCCGGCGGGAGACCGAGCGCCCGCACGGTGGCCCGGCGCCACCGCTGGTCGAGGCCGAAGGTGATGAGCCGGTTGAGGAGGTCGTACCGGGGGGCGATGGCGTCGAACATCGACCGCACCCGGGCGGTCTTGGCCTCCCCGGTCGGGAGCGGGCCGGTCACCGGCCCCTCATCGGTAGTAGCGAAAGACCACCTGGGCGACGCATGCCGGCTTCGGCGCGTCCCGGACCTCCATCGTCAGGTCGAGGGTGACCTGGATCCCACCCTCGAAGTCGTCGACGGACGCCACGGTGGCACCGCAGCGCAGCTCCTTGCCGACGGGCACGGGCGACACGAACCGGACCCGGTTGCAGCCGTAGTTCACGCCCATCGAGACGCCGTCGACGTGGAGGACCTGGGCCAGGAGCACCGGCGCCAGGGAGAGGGTGAGGTAGCCGTGGGCGATGGGCCCCCCGAACGGGCCGGCAGTGGCCCGTTCGGGGTCCACATGGATCCACTGGTGGTCACCGGTGGCGTCGGCGAAGAGGTCGACCTGCTCCTGGGTCACCGTCTGCCACGGGCTGAACCCGAGGTGCTGGCCGACCAGGCCGTGGAAGTCGTCGAGGCCCTTGACGCTCGTGCTCACTGAGGATCCTCTCTCCTACCGCCGCGCCGGGGGCTGCCGCCCTGACCGGGACCGGCCGCCGCAGTGGGCCGCGGCCCCCGCACGTTAGATCAGCCGTGCTGTGGCGCCCCACACGGCCCCTCCAGACGGGCCTTGTGGGCTCAGCGGAACCAGTTGTGCTGGTAGGCGCGGCTGTCGGGGTGGAGGAGGAGGACGACCAGGATCCCGGCGAAGAGCAGGTTGAGGATGCCGCCGAAGCCCCCACCGAGCACCAGGATGGCGAGGACGCCCAGGACGTTCAGGCAGGCGAGGACGACGCCGGACCAGTAGCCGAGCTTCTTGTCGTTGGCGATGCCGTAGGCGGACACGGCGAGGAGGAGGACCGGCAGGTAGAGCAGGCTGGACCCCGCCCCGAGGAGCAGGGCGTAGATCAGCGCCAGCGCGGCGTTGAAGTACGAGAAGAGGACGGCGCCCTGGAGGGTCTGCGGTTGGCTCTGGTTGATCCATCGACGCTGGGCCATCCTACGATTCTGCCAGTTCTCCTGGCCCGGCCGTGCATCGCTTATGGTGCCGACCATGGCGGCGCGGCAGCCACCCCATGGCGAGGCCCACCATCGCGACGTCCAGTCCGGCGGGGCGCGAGCCGCGGTCTTCGGCGTGAGCGACGGGCTGGTGACCAACGTCTCGCTCATCCTCGGGGTTGCGGCGGCGCACCCGTCGTCCGCGGTGGTCCGGCTCACCGGGCTCGCTGGCCTGGTCGCCGGGGCGTTCTCCATGGCCGCAGGGGAGTACGTCTCGATGCAGGCGCAACGCGAGCTGCTCCAGCGCGAGCTCCAGGTCGAGCGGGACGCGCTCCTCCGGAGCCCGGCCGCCGAACGCCGGGAGCTGGCGACGATCTACGAGCGCCGAGGCCTGGACCCGGCGCTGGCCCAGGAGCTGGTCGAGGAGTTCATGCGCGACCCGGAGACGGCACTGGCGACCCACGCCCGGGAGGAGCTCGGCATCAACCCCGAGCAGCTGGGCTCGCCGATCGTCGCCGCCATGAGCTCGTTCGTGACGTTCGCCCTGGGTGCCTTTCTCCCGCTCATCCCGTGGCTCTTGTCCCGCGGGGGTGCCGCCACCCTGGCGTCGGTCGGGGTCGGGGCGGTGGCGGCGCTCATGGTGGGCGGCTCGCTCGGCCTGCTCACGGGGCGGTCCCCCCTCCGCGGCGCCGCGCGCCAGCTCTTCGTGGCGGCCGTGGCGGCAGCGGTGACCTACAGCATCGGCCGTGTCGTGGGGGTCTCGGGCTTCTAGCCGTCGCCACTGGCGAGCCGGCGCAGGTAGGCGGAGTCGACCCGGTGCGGGGTGAACCCGAGGGACCCGTAGAGGGCCCGAGCCGGGGCGTTGGCGCCGTCGACGTAGAGCATCCCCACGGGCACGCCCCGTCCGGCGAGGTGCTCCAGGCCGGCCACCGTCAGGGCCCGGCCGAGGCCGCGGCCCTGGAACGCCGGGTCCACCCCGATGACGTAGATCTCGCCGAGCGGCGGCCGGCTGTCCCGGTGCACCTTCGTCCAGCAGAAGGCGGCGACCTGGTCGTCCTCCTCGTGTAGGAGGAAGCCGGCCGGGTCGAACCACGGCTCCCGCTCCCGGACGAGGATGTCGGTCAGCGCCCAGCCGCCCTGCTCCGGGTGAGTGGCGAAGGCACGGTTGTTGGCGGCGAGCCATCGCTCCTCGTCCCGGCCCGGTGCGAACGGGCGCACCCGCACATCGCGTGGCGAGGCCGCGACGTCGGTCGGCAGCGGCAGGGGCACCCGCAGCTGGAGCAGCTCGCGCTCGGCGTCGAAGCCGAGGCGGCGCGCCAGCGCCGTTCGCTCGGGCGGCGGTGCCCGCAGCCACAGCCGGACGGCGGTGCCGCCGCGCTGGGCCACCTCGCCGACCGACGCCCGGACGAGCTGCTCCTCGACGGTGCGGTCGCCGTCACACCATGCTGGATGGACGGCCACCTCGAGGGCCCAGGCGCCGTCGCCCGGCAGGAGGACGGCGCAGCCGGCGAGCCCACCGTCGACCTCGCCGTCCCCACCGTCGACCTCTCCGACTTCCCCACCGCCGCCCGGGCCGGGCCGGGCCGTGAGGAGCACCGCCGGCGGTCCGGGGACGCCCCCCGGGGAACCGGGCGCGGCCACGAGGGCCTCGGGGCCGGCGGGTGCCGCCACCGCCACCCAGCCCTCGTCGCTCAGGGGCCGGGCGCCGTCGGCGGCGCGGACGGCATCGAGCAGGGTGCGGACCGCCGCCCGCTCGGCGGGGCCGACCTCGTCGCGGACGTCGAGCCGGACGGTGCGGGAGGTCACGGCGCGAGGCTATCGGCGGCCACGGCCGACCCGGTGGGGTGATCGACCGGTAGCCTGCGCGCGATGGGAACGACCCGAGCCGTCCGGGCACGCACCCAGGTCGTGCGGGAACGTCTGGCGGGGTCGTACCCCGGGACCGCCGGGGAGCTGTGCGCGCTGCGCCACGGCGACCCCTTCCAGCTGCTCGTGGCGACGATCCTGTCGGCGCAGTGCACCGACGAGCGGGTCAACCAGGTGACCCCGACCCTGTTCGCCGAAGCGCCCGATGCCCTGGTCCTGGCCGGCGCCGACCCGGCTCGCGTCGAGGAGCTGATCCGCTCGACCGGCTTCTTCCGGGCGAAGACCCAGAACCTCATCGCCATGGCCCGAGCCCTGGTCGAGCGGTTCGACGGGCGGGTGCCGACGGGCATGGAGGAACTGGTCGCCCTGCCCGGGGTCGGGCGCAAGACGGCCAACGTGGTGCGGAGCGTGGCCTTCGGCGAGCCGGGGCTGCCGGTCGACACCCACGTCGGCCGCGTCAGCCGCCGCCTCCGGCTGACCCGTGCCGACGACCCGGTGAAGGTGGAGCAGGACCTCGACGCGCTGGTGCCGCCGGAGGAGCGGGGCGTGTTCAGCCTGCGGCTGATCCTGCACGGTCGGGCGGTCTGCACCGCCCGCTCGCCCAAGTGCGAGGCGTGCGTCCTCGCCGACGTCTGCCCGTCGGCCGGGGTTGCCGCCGCGCCGGCCAAGAGACGAACACCGGCGGCGGGCAGACGCACCAGCGCCAGCAGGTCGCCGGGCCAGCGGTCTCCCACTGCAAATGGGTTGCGGACGGGTTAGGAGAATTGTAGTGCCCACGACCAGGGCTTTCGGAACCCCAGGTGAAAAACGTGCGGAAAGCCACCACGGCGCCCGACGATGTTGTAGCGTGGTTGCCGGAACCGGTTCCCGCCACCTGGTTCCGTTGGGCGCAGTGCCGGGATCCGCCGCCTGGCCCGCTCGCACGACGGCGCCCCTCGGGGCGCCGTCGTCGCGTGCGGAGGGCAGCCGTTCGAGCCCACGGCCGTTCGAGCCCACGGAGGTAGCCGCCATCCGCCAGTGGTTCGGCCGGCGGGCGCTTGGGGTAGCACTATTGGTGCTACCATAGGAGGTATGGTCACGAAACGTTCGGTCTCTCTTGCGGACGAGGTGGCCAGGGCCGTCGAAGCGGCGGCGAAGGAAGACGGCGTCTCGTTCAGCGCCTGGCTCTCGAGCGCGGCGGAGCGTCAGCTCCGGGTGCGCCGGGGTCTGCGGGGCGTGGCCCAGTGGGAGTCCGAAGCCGGGTCCCTCACCGCCGAGGAGCTGGCGGCCGGCGAAGCCCTCCTGGGGCGGCTCCTGTCGGGCGTCTCCGGCGTGGCATCCCGCGTACGGCGGCGGTAGTGGCGACCCGGGACGGCCTCGTCTACGGCGTCGGGGCGCTGCGGGCGGCGGCACGTGGGGACCGGATGATGTGGGCGCTGCACCGGGCCGCCCTCACCTACGGCATCGTCCCCATCGTCCCCGTGGTCGTCATCGCCGAGGCGATCCGCACCGAGCCCCGGGGCGACCGGATCGAGGCGTTGCTGGGGGGTGCCGAGATCGAGCCGTTCGGCTCCGAGGGTGCCCGGCGCGTCGGCGACCTCGCCGCCCGATCGGGCAGCGCCGACCTCGTCGCCGTGGCGACCACGGAGGTGGCCGTCCGCCACAATGCAGCCGTCATCAACACCCGCCAGGCCGCGCTCCGCGCCGCGGCCGAGCTGCTCGGTCACGAGCTGGTCCAGTACGGCGTGTGAGCGGGCGCCGGCCGGGCGCCCACGCGTGCGGGACGCCGCCGGCTCGGGCTCAGTCCCCCCGCCCGCCGGCGGCCCGATCCAGGCGTCGCAGCGCGCCGTTGAGCGCCCGCTCCACCGCGAAGAGCTCGTGGGCGAGATCGTCGTCGCCTTCCGTCCGCGACTGCTCGGCCAGGCCGGTCACCCGGCGGGTGACCTCGGTCAGGGTGGACGCCAGTGAGGAGAGCTCTGCCCGGGCTGCCATCGTTCGATGATGGCATGCCCCGTACCGGCCCCTCCGCCCCGTACCGGCCCCTCCGGCCCGTACCGGCCCCTCCGGCCCGTACCGGCCCGTACCGGCCCGTACCGGCCCCTCCGGCCCGTGCCGCCGCCGCCCCGGACCCGGCCGGCCGCCACCAGCTC
>JBOGGF010000066.1:0-3992 GCA_050743965.1 Acidimicrobiales bacterium | reverse complement strand
CGATGGGACACTGTCATCTTCCGAGCGAGCGTCAAGTTGCACGAGCTGGTCGGTGGCTTGATGAGCAGGCGCGGCTCAACAGCGTTGAGCAAGCGAGAGCGAGAAGGTCGTAGCTGGATCAGCCGCGTCCGTGACACCCAGTGCCGGCGCTCTGGGAGCGGTGCCGCACCGCGGACCTGCGGCCTGCGGCGGTAGGGGCACATCCGAACGAACGGCATAGCGCTGCACTATCGGACCAATGAGTCGGACTGGAAGTGACGCGGCGGAGGAAAAGCACACGCCGTTCGTGACTTCGCTACATTCGATCAAACGTAAGCCTGGAAAGCCGCCTACTCGTCGTGTGCCGCCTCGCCGCTCGGTCCGCCTTGCTGCTCTACCTCTACAACCGGAGGCAAGTCGGCTACCTCCGCCTTCGCGAGGTTGAGCTGAACGCCATCGTCCCCGACCCCGGTAACGGCAGATATAGGGATGGAGACTTCCTTCTTGCCCCAGAGGTGTCCCTCGTCGAGGAGAACGTGGGTCACCTGGTGATCACTCGGATCCACGACGAGACCACGGACATGTCCGATCGGACCGTCCGATGCATGGATGCGTTGGCCACGTCGCACTTCAACTTCACCTGGTGGAACCTTGTCGTAGGTGACCGCCTGCTGCGAGGCGCCCATGCCGCCCATGCCCATGCCGCCCATGCCCATGCCGCCCATGCCCATGCCGCCCATGCCCATGCCGGCCAAGCCCATGCCGGCCAAGCCCATGCCGCCCATGCCCATGCCGGCCAAGCCCATGCCGCCGAGCATTCCCATGCCTCCCAGTCCGAAGAAGGGGAACATCAACATCTGACGCTGCCCATAGCCCCACTGTCCCCCCGGTACTTGAACGAACTTGGTCTCTTCGGCAGCTTCGAGCGTTTGGAACTTCCTCCGAGTGCAGCCGAGTCGCAGTTCTTGTTCCGTCGCCGTTTCGACGAGGTCGATTGGAACGAGCCGTCCGACTTCCTGGCCGTGCCGCTGCTCGACCACGAGGTGCGTGATCGCGCGCTTGATGGGATCGACGACCACACGCAGGAGTTCCCCACACTCGCCGCCTTCACAGTAGACCTGGGCTCCGATCGCGTACTCCGCTGCTTCGCTCATGTCCGAGCTCCTTCCGAAGGTGGGATTTCGAAGTGGCTCTGCCTAGTCACCACCTGCAGTTGGCCATCCTGGCACTCGAACTACGTCGCGCGTCCGCGAGGAAACGGAAAAAGCCTCGGCGAGGCTCGAGCCTGCGAGCCGATAGCCCCACAACGTGCTGGATGAGGGGAGACTGTCACGTCCGGTTCTGTGAGAGCCGGGGGGTGAGATTCCCCTCGGCTACTCGCTCTCGCCTTCGCACCGCTGCTCGGACTGATCGAGCTCACCGGACGGGTGGTCACCGCAGATGCGATGCACCCCCCCAGGTACGTTTTCGCGGCGAGGGGTTCGTGCCGTACGGCTCGGTGAGGGCGGGAGCGAGGCCCTCAGTCTGGATCATGGCGGAGGACCTCGTTGCTCACTGCGTGACGGCGCACCAGCTCCTCCCCGGCGGGGTGACCGCCGCGGGGATGATCCCCGACGAGCTGCCCGACGACGCCGACCAATGGCTGGTGGACTTCCGCTTCCGTGCCGGGCGGTCCTGAGGCTCGGCGTGACCGGCGGACCCATCCCGACCGACCGGCGGACCCATCACGACCGACCGGCGGACCCATCGCGACCGACCGGCGGACCCATCCCGACCGACCGGCTGACCCGGCGCGGCCGACCGGCTGACCCGGCGCGGCCGAACTGACCGATCAGGGCGTCGGCTCCTCCGTCGGCGCTGGACCTCCCGGGCCGTCGGCCCACGAACCCGCCGCCACCAGGCACGTGACCACCTCCTCGTCGGACGTCTGCGAGAAGTCGTCGTAGAACTGCCCGATGGCGAAGAACGGCTCTGGCATCTCCAGGCAGACGAACTGGTCGGCACCGTCGGCCAGCCTCGCGGTCCAGCCCCGCGGGGCCACCGGCACCGCCAGGACGACCTCGGACGCCCCGTGCTCCCTCGCCACCTGGCACGCGGCCCGGGCCGTAGACCCGGTGGCGAGGCCGTCGTCGACCACGACGACCGTGCGACCGTCGACGGGCACCCGGGATCGGCCGCCCCGGTACTTCCGGGCCCGCCGCTCGAGCTCGGCCCGCTCGACCGCCTCCACTTGTGCCAGCGCCTCTTGGGGCACCCGCACCGTGGCGAGGACCTCGCCGTTGAGGATGCGCACGCCGTCCTCGCCGATGGCGCCCATGGCCAGCTCCGGCTGGGAGGGGACCCCGAGCTTGCGGACCAGCACGACGTCGAGGGGTGCCCGTAGGGCTCTCGCCACCTCGAACGCGACCGGGACGCCGCCGCGAGGCAGGCCGAGCACGACGGCCTCGCCCGCCAGGTGCTGCAGCCGTGCGGCGAGCCGGCGCCCGGCGCTGGCTCGGTCGGCGAGGGACATGGCAACCTCCTCACCCTTCGGGTCTCCGAGCTTTGCACGCTGGCGGCGGGCACGGGCGGCCAGCGCCGGCCAACGCCGGCCGGCGGCGGCCCAGTCGGCGCTACCGCCGCTGCCGCCGCAGCTGACGCGTGGTCACGGCTCCAGGCTGGCCTGCTCGAGGTCGATCTCCCGGCGCACCTGCCGCAAGATGGTGAAGCTGATCTCGCCGTCCAGGTACATCTTGCGCAGCACCTCGTGCTGGCGTTCGAGCAGCCGGTGCTGGACCGCGGCCATCGACGGGCCGGCGTCCCCTCGCCCGCTCTCGTCCTCGTCGGCGAACTGTGCCTTGATCCGCTCGAGGCGGCGCTCGTAGACGGTCCGGAGGACGTCGGCGACGACGTCGGACACCTCGTTGCCGGCCGCCAGCTCGTCCAGCTTGAGCAGCGCCGCCTCGGCCAGGCGCCGGTCTGCCTTGGCGTGCTGGCGTCGTTCGACGTCGCTGCCTGCCAGCGAGAGCCGGCGGAGCAGCCAGGAGAGCGTGGTGCCCTGGCCGACGAGGGTGGTCAGCACGACGCAGAAGGTGGCGAACACGACGAGGCTTCGCTCGGGGAAGGGCTTCCCTGCCTCCAGGGCGGGGATCGAGAGGGCGGCGGCGAGAGAGATCGCCCCGCGCAGGCCGCTCCACCCCATGACCAGGCGCGACTGCCACGGCACGTCGCCCGTGTCGATGATCCTCCCCTCGACCGGCCGCCACCGCAGAGTCGGGACGGCCAGCCACCATAGGAGGCGCACGACGATCACAACGCCGACCGTGACGCCGGCCATCGTCGCCGCCTGACCCGGGCGGCCGGGGCTGAGGCTGCTCAGGATGGTACGGAGCTGGAAGCCGACGAGCACGAAGAGCACTGACTCGAGGAGGAACACCAGGACCTGCCAGAACTCCTGGACCCGCACCCGGCCGGCCGGGTCCAGCCCACGGGTGCCCTCCTGCCCGAGCATGAGCCCGGTCGTGAGGGTCGCCAGGACCCCTGAGAGCCCGAGGGCGTTGGCCGGGAGGTAGGCGACGAAGGGCAGCAGGAGCGAGACCACGATCTCGGCCGCAGGGTCCCGCAGCGGCCGGCGGAGCCGGCTGGCCAGCCAGCCCACGATCAGCCCGAAGGCAACTCCGCCGCCGGCCAGGCGGATGAACGTGATGATCCCGCCGACGATGCCGGTGGGAGAGGAGAGCGACTCGAGCCCCAGGGCCAGCAGGCTGAGGGCAATGCCGTCGTTGACGAGGCTCTCCCCCTCCAGGATGGTGGTCAGGCGGGGCGGTCCGCCCAGGCGGTTGAGGACCGAGGTGGCTGCCACCGGGTCGGTCGGTGCCACGACCGACCCCAGCACGAAGGCGCCGATGAACCCGACCGGAGGCACGGTCAGCCATACCGCGCCGGCGACGGCGAAGGTGGTGGCGAGCACTAGCCCGAGGGCGCCCAGCCCGATCGGGAGGGCGTTGGCCCGCAGGTCCCGGGGCGACGTTACG
>JBOGGF010000065.1:0-9675 GCA_050743965.1 Acidimicrobiales bacterium | reverse complement strand
ACCTATGGCTATGACGCCGCCTCCAACCTGACCAGCTACTGCGACGCCGGGGGCACGGTCACCTACGCCTACGATGCCGCCAACCGCATGATCGGGGTGGCGACCGGGACCGGCAGCTGCACCGCCGGGGCGATCGTCCAGCCCTGCACCCAGTACGGCTACGACACCATCAACCAGCTGACAACGATCACCTACCCCACCTCGACGGGGTGGACGGCGGCCATGACCTACTCGGCGGCCGGCAACGAGACCGGCGCCACCTACACCGACGGCTCGACCACCGAACAGGCCCTCACCTACGCCTACCACCAGGGGACCAACGACGTGCCCCTGGTCCAGTCGGCCGCCAACAGCTCGACCGGCGTCACCACCACCTACAGCTACGACGGCCAGAACCGATTGCTCGAGGCCACAACCGGGACGGCGTCGACCACCGACTCCTACGCCTACACAGGAGACGGCAACCTCACCACCGTCGACCTCGGCGGCACGACCACCACCATGGCCTACGACCCGGCCAACGAGCTGTGCTGGGCGAAGTCGGGGACGTCGTCCAACGCCTGCAGCTCGGCGCCGTCGGGAGCGGTCACCTACACCTACGACGCCGACGGCAACCAGACCGCCAACAGCGCCGGGGAGGCCATCGGCTACAACAGCCTCAACCAGACGACCGCCCTGAAGCCGGCCGGCGGCTCGACAGAGAGCTTTGCCTACACCGGCGTCGACTCGACCGAGCGCACCCAGGCCGGCACCGCCACCTTCACCAACAACGAGCTCGGGGTGGCCAGCCGCACCAAGGGCTCCACCACCGCCTACTTCACCTACCTGCCGGCGGGGAAGACCGGTAGGCTGAACAGCATGCAGGTGGGTAGTTCCCGCTACTACTACCTCTACGACGGCCTCGGGAACGTCGACGGGCTGATCGACGGCACAGGGACCCGGGCGGCCACCTACGCCTTCAGCCCCTACGGCACCACCACGTCGAGCAGCGGGACCCAGGCATCCACCAACCCGTTCCGCTACGAAGCCGGCTACACCGACACCACCGGCTTCGTCCACTTCGGGGCCCGGTATCTCAACCCGCAGCTCGGGACGTGGACGCAGCAAGATCCAGCCCAGACGGTGCCTACTTACCAGTACTCCACCGACAATCCGGTCAATGGTTCGGATCCGACGGGTTATGGCCTTCTTACATTGTTCCATCCACAGGGCCCATTCAGTACATTCTTGCAATGCGTATGGACTCGCAAAGCGAGCGGTAGGATACCCGATTTCGTGGCTGTGGACGGCTTTCCGGGGATCACTTGTACAATTTGAGTCATTTGCCAGAACAGTGGCCAACGCGATTGCGAGCTTATTTGAAAGTGACGGAATCCCATAGAGATGCCCATAGCGCGTAGCAGCCCTGAGACAGTGCGTATCGGCACATATGTCGTTCGTATGAGAGGTGACGGACGAGCGAGACGACGGTTCTGGCTCCTCAACTTTGTTCTACTCCTGATAGGCGACCTGCCAGAGACCGAGCTCCCCTACACGGTAGAGGTAATGTCCATCAGCCCTGACAAAGTCGTGCATTCGGAAGGCCCCTATGACGGAAGTGTTGCAGGTGAGGTGTTTGGAGAATTCGTACGGCAAATCGAGCAAATGGGAATGAAGGAATTCCTATTCCGCAAAGAGAATAGATGGCGTATGGAGTAAGCTGAGCCGGAACTCCTTCCACGGATCGTCTGCGGTTCTCTGCGGTCCCAAGACAGGGTTCCTCGGTCAGTTCCTCTCCTCGCTCGAAGGGCGGTCGAAGGCGGCCCCGCACAGGTGGTTCTAGGTGACGTCGCCACGGGTCGCGCCCGAGCGCGGCCGCGCCGCCGGCCGTGCTTCGTGCGACCCAGCAGCGGCATCTCCAACAGGGCGGCCGCGGTCAGCACCGCGCCGGCCACCGTCGCCTGCGCATGGTGGCCGGTGACCAGGTCGGCGAGGGATGGCCTGCGATGTACGGGGCGATCAACCAGGGCGAGGCGGCCACGCCGCGCTGGGCACGCCGCGCTGGGCACGCCGTTCCGCAGTCTCCGAGAGGACGGTGACAGCGGGACCACCGGGCAGGGCCTGAGAATGTTGCGGTGTTTGCAAATCTGCAGTCCGTGTAAGATCGTGTCCGTGACCACGGTCGGGCTGGAGACGAAGCAGGGGCGCCGGGAGCGCAAGAAGGCCGCCACTCGCCGGGCGCTCCAGCGCGCTGCGCTCGCCCTGGCCGTGGAGCACGGCGTGGCGCACGTCACCGTCGAGGCCATCAGCGACGAAGTGGGCGTGTCGCCCCGCACCTTCTTCAACTACTTCACCTCCAAGGAGGAGGCGCTGGTCGGCGACCCGCCCGCATGGGACGAACGGCTGCGGGCAGCCTTGGTCGTGGCGCCGGCGGGCTCGCCCGTGCTGGCCGTCGTGCGCGCCGTCGCCGCCGAAGTCGCCCAGGAGGCGGCCGAGCACCGCGACGAGCTGGCGCAACGCAAGCAGCTGGTGCGGGACTGCCCGGTGCTCGCCCCCCGGATGATGGCCGTCTACGCCGCCCGCGAGCAGGCGTTCGCCCAGGCGATCGCCGATTTCATGGACGTCGACGTCGACAGGGACCTGTTCCCGGCGCTCTTGGCGGCACTGGCCGGGACGGCGTTCCGGGTGGCGTTCCAGCGCTGGGACGGGACGAGCAAGCAGCGCCTCGAGCGACTGGTCCACCAGGCGTTCGACGCCCTCGAGCGCGGCCTTTAGCCGGCATCGACCACCGACCGAGCACCATCGCAGAATCAGGAGAGACAACGTTGTCCCAGTCAGTTGCGCCCACCCCCCACGTGAAGCCGGCCGCCCGGCGCCAGCCCGAGCAGCCAGGTCTCAGCCACCGCCGGGTCCTGATCGTCTTCGCCGGCCTGGTCCTGGCCATCCTGCTCTCTGCGCTCGATCAGACGGTGGTGGCGACCGCTCTGCCGACCATCGCCGGCGACCTTCACGGCCTCAACGACCTGTCCTGGGTGATCACCGCCTACCTGCTGGCGGTGACGGTCACCATCCCCATCTACGGCAAGCTGGGCGACCTTCTCGGTCGCAAGAGGGTCTTCGTCTTCGCCATCGTGTTGTTCCTGGCCGGGTCGGTGCTCTCCGGGCTGTCCCAGTCCATGATCGAGCTCATCGTCTTCCGAGCAATCCAGGGCTTGGGGGCCGGCGGGATCATGATCGGCGCCCAGGCCATCATCGGCGAGGTCATCAGCGCCCGGGAGCGGGGCCGGTACATGAGCGTGATGATGCCCCTGATCGGCGTGGCCACGATCATCGGGCCGCTCCTCGGCGGGTTCTTGACCCAGCACGCCAGTTGGCGGTGGATCTTCTACATCAACATCCCCATCGGGGCGGTGGCGCTGACGGTGATCGGGGTCGGCCTGAAACTGCCAGTTCGGGCCCGCACCAAGCCGCTCGTCGACTACTGGGGCGCCGCCCTCCTGGCCGCCGGGGTGAGCTGCATCGTGCTGCTCACCAGCCTGGGAGGCACCACCTTTGCCTGGGCCTCCGCCCCCATCCTCCTGTTCGCGGTGGCGGCGGTGGCCCTGCTCGGGACGTTCGTGGCCGTGGAGCGGCGAGTCCCCGAGCCGGTCATGCCGCTGCGCCTGTTCGCCAACCCCATCTTCGCCGTGTCCATCGGGCTGGGCTTCGCCGTCGGGTTCGCCATGATCGGGGCGATCAGCTACCTGCCCACCTTCCTGCAACTGGTCAACGGGGCGAGCGCCACCAACTCCGGCCTCCTGTTGCTGCCCCTGGTCGCCGGCCTGATGGGCGCCGCCGTCGTCACCGGGCAGCTGATCAGCCACACCGGCCGCTACAAGATCTTCCCCATCCTCGGCGCCGCGACGGCCACGGTCGGCATGTACCTGCTCTCGACCATGGGGGTCCACACCACCACCACCCAGTCCAGCATCTACATGGTCCTGCTCGGGATCGGCCTCGGGCTGACCATGCCGGTCCTGACGCTGGTGGTGCAGAACTCCGTACCGTTCACCGACCTCGGGATCGCGACCTCGGGCGTCAACTTCTTCCGTCAGATCGGCGGCTCGATCGGGGTGGCCCTGGCCGGGACGCTGTTCACCGCCCGGCTGGCCCAACAGCTCGCGACCCGGCTCCCGCCCGGAGCGTCGCAGGGTGCCGCTCATGCAAAGAGCATCACGCCGGCCGCGCTGAGGAACCTGCCACCGTCCCTGCACCACGTCTACGTCGCCGCCTTCGCCCAGTCCCTGCCGCCGATCTTCTTGTACTTCACCCCGCTCTTGCTGGCGGCCTTCGTGCTGGCGTGGTTCATGAAGGAGAAGCCCCTGTCCACCCGTGCCCACGTGGCGGACCAGGAGGTGGGCCCCGAAGGCACGGCGGGGGACCCGTCGGGACGCGACGAGCCCGCAGTGGCCGTATCGTCGGGCCGGTAGCTGCGCCGGTAGCTGCAGCTAGCGCCGGGATCGCGCCGACATCTGCCGTCGACCGATCGCGACGACCGAAGGCCAGATGCGCGGGCCGAGGAAGGTGCTGGCCGGTGTGAAGTGGACGCCGTCCACCCACCGGATGGTGTGGCCGTCGATCACCCGGTGGAACGTCCCTCCGGGGCACACGAGCTTGGTCAGTGTGAAGACCGACGCCCGGGCGGCGTCGGCCGCGACCGCCCGGTGGACGAGGCGGTTGTAGGCGTCGATCCGCGCCGTGCTGGCTGTGGGCAGCGGCAGCCCGTCGGGCATCTCGCCCGGGTCGTAGCACGGCGCGGTCATGACGACCACCACGGCGCCGCCGGTGGCGGCGAGGTGGATCGTGGCCCGAAGCTGGCGCTCGACGTAGCGGGCGAAGGCCGGGTGGAGGATGTTGGTCCAGCGCCCGCGGTAGGTCCGTGTCATCACCTCCCACCGCCCGGCCAGGAGCACCACCACGTCGGGGTGGAGGGCGGACACCCAGTGGCGGTCCCACGTGGTCCACTGCTCGGCATCCGGCGCCTCGCCCTGGCCGTAGGGGGTGGTCGTCGTCAGGAGCCGTGGCGTGGCCGCCGGCAGTGCCCCCGAGTAGCAGGCGTTGGTGACCTGGGCGACGCGGCCCCGTGTGCGGTACTGCCGACCGTCGACCACCCCGCACCCGAGGATGGCCTTGTTGCGCTCGGTCACGTCGTAGCGGGTCGCGTCGGTCGAGAGCGCCATCCCGAGGGTGAGGGCGGTGGAGTCACCGATCACGAGCACCCGCACCGGCGGCCCGTGGTAGCGAGCGGCGGCGTGGGGCGGCCCGCCCGTCGCCGGCGCCGGCTCCGCCGGCACCGCGGTGAGGGCCACCAGGACGGCGACCACCCCGAGCACCGCCGCCGGCGTGAGCGCCCACGCCCGCCGCCGCCGGAAGAGGGTTCCTTCCCGGATCGGGCGCTCGACGAGGTGGTACGAGGCCGACGCCACGGCGATCGTGGCCGCCGCCCGGAGACCCAGCAGGCCGTAGCCGGCGAAGCCGGTCCGGCTGCCGTCGAGGAGGAGGAAGAGCGGGTAGTGCCACAGGTACATCCCGTAGGAGATGCGCCCGAGGTAGCGCAGCGGCGGCCACGACAGGAGGGCAGCGACCGGCGTGCGCGGTCCTCGCACGACCGACAGCAGCACGGCAGCCGTGGCGACGTCGGCGAGGAGGAAGCCGCCCTGGTAGACGAAGCCCCCGGTGCCGCTGGCCCGGCTCCACAGCAGGCCACAGACGGCCACGCCCACCAGCCCGACGGCACCGAGGAGCGACCGGGCCCGGAGGCCGTGCTGCCCGCTGGCGGGAGCGCGCCCGCGGCGGCGGGCGGCCATGGCCAGCGCCACCGCCAGGCAGGCGCCGACGAGCAGGCTCTGGGCGTGGGTGTCGGTGCCGTAGTAGAGCCGGGTGGTGGCAGTTCCCGACCGGAAGAGGAACGCCATCTCGAGGGCCGACCCGGCGGCACCGGCGGCGCAGACGGCCAGCAATGCACGGAGGCGCCGCGTCATCGTCAGAAAGCCGAGGACCAGCAGCGGCCACACGAGGTAGAACTGCTCCTCGATCGCCAGGGACCACGTCGGCGTCAACGGCGAGGGCAGGCCCGTCTGGGCGAAGTAGTTGCTCCCGGCGGCGATGTAGTGCCAGTTGGCGAGGTAGAACAGGGTCGACAGGGCGTCGAGCCGCAGGCTGGGGTACGTGCCCCGAGCCACGACGAGCGCCCCGTAGCAGGAGACGAAGACGAGCACGAGGAGGAGGGCCGGGAGAAGCCGCCGGGCCCGCCGGGCCCAGAACGCCCTGAGACGGATCCTCCGCTCGCGCCCCCACTCGGCCAGCAACAGCGAGGTGATGAGGAAGCCGGACAGGACGAAGAAGGCGTCGACGCCGAGGTAGCCGCCCACCAGCCACGGGACACCGCCGTGGTACGCCATCACGCCGAGCACGGCGAGGGCCCGGACCCCGTCGAGCGAGGGCATGTAGGCGAGCCCCGGTGCCCGCTTCCGGGAGGCCGGCGGGGCCTCGGGCTCCGGCGCCTGGTCCGGTGCCTTGTCCGGCGCCTTGTCCGGCGCCTTGTCCGGCGCCTTGTCCGGTCCCGGGCGCCGGCGTGGTCGAGTCTCCATCTGCCCTGCCCTGCCCTGCCCTGCCCTGCCCTGGTCTCGAGTGCCTCATCGGTCTCGAGCCGGTCCTTGCCGAGGCCTCAGCCCACCGGCGGGATCCGGAGCAGCGTCTCGGCGTTGCGGTGGGCGATCTTCGCCCGGTCCGGCTCGCTCATCGGCGCACGGTCGAGGTACTCGGAGGCCACGTTCATCGACTCGAACGGGTAGTCCGTGCTGAAGAGCATCCGATCCGCGCCCATGGCCAGGAGCGAGCACAGGAACGGCGCGTCCGAGCAAACCCCGCTCGTGGTGACGAAGAAGTTGCGCCGCAGGTAGGCCGACGGCTGCTCCAGCGCCAGCTCGACGCCGTGGTGGTTGTGGAACGACCAGCGAGAGTCGAGCCGCCAGAGGCCGAAGGGCAGGCCCTCGCCCATGTGGCCGAGCAGCAGCTTGGCCCGGGGGAAGTCGTCGAGCACGCCACCGAAGACGAGCCGCAGCGCGTGGGTCGCGGTGTCCGGCCCCCAGCTCCACATGGGACCGATCAGCTCGGGATGGCCCGAGAGCACATGGGGCGTGTCGTAGCTGTTGCCCGGGTGCAGGTAGAGGGGGACGTCCAGTCCCTCCGCCTGCTCCCACACCACCCGCAGATCGGGGTCGTCGAGGTAGCGGCCCTGGGTGTGGGCGTTGACGAGCGCGCCCTTGAGCCCCAGCTCGCTGACGGCCCGCTCGAGCTCGCGGGCGGCGGCCTTGCCGTCCTGGAGCGCCAGGGCGGCGAACCCGGCGAACCGGGTGGGGTGCTCGGCCACCACTCCGGCCAGGAAGTCGTTGACCGAGGAGGCCGCGGCGGTGGCGACCGCCGGGTCCGGCTCGGCCTGGATGCCCGGCGAGTTGAGCGAGAGCACCTGGACGTCGATGCCGGCGGCGTCCATCTCGGCGATGCGGGCACCCGACACGTCGAGGAGGCGCCGCGAGGCCTCGGCCCACACGCCGGGCTGGGCGACGCCGGCGGTGCTCGCCCCGTAGTGGGCCAGCTCCTCGGTGACGAAGTGCTCCTCCAATGCGATCTTGCGCATCGTTGCCTCCCCTGCGTCGATGCCCGTCGGCGTCCACGGGATCATTGCACGGGAGAAGCGTCGACGCCCGCGCTCCCCGGTGGCCGGCCAGGGATATCATGCCCGGGTGCAAGGTCAAGGCGCGTCGCCGGTCACGCCCGACGACATCACGGCGGCCGCGGCCAAGAGCTTCGACGGCGCGCCGGACGACCGGTTGCGCTTCTTGCTGCAGCGCCTCGTCGAGCAGCTCCACGCCTACGCTCGCGACGTCCAGCTCACGCCGGCCGAGTGGGCGGCGGCGATCGCCTTCCTGACCGAAGCGGGCCAGACGTGCACCGACAGCCGTCAGGAGCTCATCCTGCTGTCGGACACGCTCGGGCTCTCGATGCTGGTCGACTCCCTCCAGCACCCGGCGCCGCCCGGTGCCACCGAGTCGACCGTGCTCGGGCCCTTCCACGTGCCCGGCGCGCCGCTGCGGGCGATGGGCAGCTCGATCGTCGAGCAGGAGGGCAGCGGCGAGCCCACGCTCGTCTCGGGCACGGTGCGCAGCCTCGACGGCACGCCGGTGCGACGAGCCACGCTGGACGTCTGGCAGAACGCCGCCAACCGGCTGTACGCCGTCCAGGATCCGGGCCAGCCACCCGAGAACCTCCGGGGACGGTTCCAGACGGGCGCCGACGGCGCCTTCGCCTTCTGGACCGTTCGCCCCGTCGACTACTGCATCCCCGACGACGGACCGGTCGGCCGGATGCTGGCGGCGGCGCAGCGCCACCCGTGGCGACCGGCCCACTTCCACCTGATGGTGTCAGCCCCCGGGTACCGCACGGTCGCCACCCACTTCTTCGACCGGACGAGCCCGCACCTCGGCAGTGACGCCGTCTTCGGCGTCAAGCCGTCGCTGGTGGCCGACTTCGTGCCGCACGCACCCGACGAGCCAGGCGCGCCGGGCGGCTGGGACGGGACCTGGTACACGTTCGAGCGCGACGTCGTGCTCGTGGCTCAGGACGCGGTGCCGACCTCCGAGCGAGGCAGCCAGGAGGGTCGCCCGGTCTCGTAGGCGGCGAGCTCGTCCTCGTGGCGGAGTGACAAGCCGATGTCGTCCCAACCGTTGAGCAGCCGCTCCCGGGTGAACTCGTCGAGCGGGAACGTGCCGGCGATCCCGGCCGCCGGGGCCTCGATCGTCCCCCGGGCCACGTCGACGGTCAGCTCGAGGCCGGGGTCGGCCGCCACCGCGTCGAGCAGCTCACGATCGAGCACTGGCGACACCTCGACTGGCAGCAGCCCTTGCTTGGTGCAGTTGTTGCGGAAGATGTCGCCGAACCGCGACGACACCACGGCCTGGAAGCCGTAGTCCATGAGCGCCCACACGGCGTGCTCGCGCGAGGAGCCGGTCCCGAAGTTGGCCCCGGCCACGAGGATGGTGGCGCCGGCGTGCTCGGGATGGTTGAGGACGAAGTCGCGGTCGTCCCGCCACTCGGAGAAGAGCCCAGCGCCGAAGCCGGTGCGCTCGACCCGCTTCAGCCAGTCGGACGGGATGATCTGGTCGGTGTCGACGTCGGTCCGGTCGAGCGGGACGGCCCGCCCGGTCACCACGGCCACTGCTGTCACGGGCGGTCCTCCGCGTCGAGGTCGGCGGGGCCGGCGAAGTGGCCGGCGACGAGGATCGTCGCGCCGGCGTGCTCCTCCTTGTTGAGGACGAAGTCGCGGTCGTCCCGCCACTCGGAGAACAGGCCGGCGCCGAAGCCGGTCCGCTCGATGCGCTTCAGCCACTCGCTCGGGATGATCTGGTCGGTGTCGACGTCGGTCCGCTCGAGGGGGACCGCCCGTCCGGTGACGATGTGGACCGGCTCCATGGTGAGACCTCCTAGTCGAGCGCCGACGGGCTGGCGAAGTGGCCGAGCACGGCGGTCGCGGCGGCGACGGCCGGCGAGACGAGGTGCGTGCGGCCCCCGCGACCCTGGCGGCCCTCGAAATTCCGGTTCGAGGTGGAGGCGCAGCGCTCGCCGGGCTCGAGCTTGTCCGGGTTCATTGCCAGGCAC
>JBOGGF010000064.1:0-19284 GCA_050743965.1 Acidimicrobiales bacterium | reverse complement strand
ACCGACTCCGCCCCGAGGTGGTGCGCGCTGGACCCGAGAGCGGGCACGGCGGCGGTGGTGGCCGAGGGGGTCGCCAACCTGGCCTGCGTGGGCGCCGCGGCGGCGGCCGTCGTGAACTGCTGCACCTTCGGCAACCCCGAGCACCCCGAGGTGATGTGGCAGCTGTCGGAGGCGATCGACGGGATGGCCGAGGCCTGCGAGGCGCTCGGTCTCCCGGTGATCGGGGGGAACGTCAGCCTCTACAACGAGAGCGCCGGGATCGACATCGACCCGACGCCGGTCATCGGCACGCTCGGCCTCGTCGAGGAATTGGCCGCCCGGCCGCCGGGGATCGGCTGGACCGAGGGCTCGACGGTGCTGCTGCTGGGCGCCCGTTGGGCGGGTCCGGTGGCCCCGGCGGCCCGGAACCCGGTGGCGCCCTTCCCGCTCGGCGGCAGCCGGTGGGCGGTCGAGCTCCGGGGTCGGCGCGGCGGTACGCTGGCTCCGGTGGACCTGGTGGCGCACCGACGGGTGACCGATCTGGTGGCGGCGCTCGTGGCCGAGACGCTGGCCGGCGGCGACGGCGGCCTGCTGACCGGTGTGCACGACGTGGCCGGCGGGGGTCTGGCAGTGGCGCTGGCCGAGATGGCCGTAGGTGCCGGGGTGGGTGCCCGGTTGGAGGGGATCGACGGCCACGCCGAGCTCTTCTGCGAGCTGGGCTCGCGCATCCTGGTGGCCACCCCTCGGCCCGACGAGGTGGTCGCCCGGGCCGCCGCCGCCGCCGTTCCCGTGGCGCGACTGGGCATGGCTGGCGGCGACCGGTTGGTGCTCGGTGGCCTGGTCGACCTGGACCTCTCGTCGTTGGCACGGCGCTGGCGGGACGCCCTGCCCCAACGCCTCGAGGGTCCGGTCGCCCAGTAGCGGCTTTCACGGTCCGGCCCGGCCTCGGGTCCCGCACGCGCCCGGGGGCCCGATCGCGCCCGAGGGCCGGGCCGCACGAACCACTTCCCTGGTCCGCCGCCGCGGCGGAGCACTCCCTCGGACTTCAAGCGGCGACGGACGGACCGCGGAAGGCGCGGTTCCCGGCGGCGAAGCCGTGAGCGCGATCGCCACCGGGCTGCCCTCCGGCCCGTCCCACGGCTACGGTCCGCTACGGCCGGCGTGCCTCCAGGTCGTCGAGCACATGGTCGGGCACCGACAGGTCGCCCTCGCCCACCCCGACCGAGAGCCCGGCCTTCACCGCGCCGTGGTAGTCGGTCCCCCCGGTCGCCACCAGGTCGTGTCGCTGGGCGAGGTCGCGCAATGCCGCTCGCTGGTCCCGGGTGTAACGGGCGTAGTACGCCTCGATCCCGGCGAACCCGACCGCCGCCAGCTCTGCCGCCGCCGCCGCCAGCCCCGACGGCCCCAGGTCCAGCGTGAACGGATGAGCCAGCACCGGCACGCCACCGGACGCCGTGGCCAGGGCGGCGATCTCGGCCGGGGACACCCGGGCCTTGGGGATGTAGGCGGGCTTGCCCTCGCCGAGCAGGCGGTCGAAGGCATCAGGGATCGACTCGGCAAGCCCGTGGCGGACCAGTACCGCCGCCACATGGGGCCGTCCCACGCTCTCCTCGCCCGCCGCCTCGGCCACGACCTCCTCGTAGGTGATCGGCGCACCGAGGGACTGGAGCCGGGCGACCAGGCGGGCGTTGCGGACCTTGCGGTCTTCGCGGAGCCGGGCCAGCTCCTCCTGCAGCGGGCCTTCGACGTCGGTGACGAAGTAGACGAGGACATGTGGATTGCGGCCGCGGTAGGCGCAGGAGACTTCGCACCCGGGCACCAGCGTCACCGCCAGCTCGCCCGCTCGCCGCCCGGCCTCGTCCAGCCCGACCAGGGTGTCGTGGTCGGTGAGGGCCACGGCCGAGCACCCGGCGGCGGCGGCCAGCTCGACGATGCGGCCGGGCGGGTCGGTGCCGTCCGAGCAGGAGGAATGGGTATGCAGGTCGATCATGTGCGACCAGACCATACCGGTGCGCCCCGCGCGGGTAGGGCGTTCGCACCCCTAATGTCGGTCCCGGTGCCCATGTGGGAGACTGGCGACCGAAATCACGGGAGGCCCAGGACAGCGGCGCGCCGGGCGTGCGCCGCTGCACCGGGCCGGAGAGCACTGGGGCGGAGAGCCGGACGGTGAAGGAAGCCTGCGGGGTCTTCGGGGTGCACGCGCCCGGCCGGGCGGCGGCGCACCTCACTTTCGACGGCCTGTACGCACTCCAGCACCGCGGCCAAGAGTCCGCCGGGATGGCGGTCGGCGACGGCCAGACGGTGACCGTGGTCAAGGACATGGGCCTGGTCACCCGGGTGTTCGACGAGCGGACGCTCTCGGTGCTCTCGGGCCACCTGGCCATCGGCCATACCCGCTACTCGACGCATGGCTCCTCCGACTGGTCCGCCGCCCAGCCGGTCTACCGCCCGGTGGGCGCGGCCGGCTTCGCCCTGGGGCACAACGGCAACCTGACCAACACGGCGGCCCTGACCGACAAGGCCGGGATGCTGCCGGGGATGGTGGCCACCGACAGCGACGTGGTGGCCGAGCTGCTGGCGCACCACTACCCGGCCGGCGGCGTCGAGCTGCCCGGCGATGCCACCGGCACGGCGCTGACCGAGGCGCTGCGGGCGGTGCTGCCGATGCTCGAGGGTGCTTACTCGTTCGTGCTCATGGACGCCCAGCGGCTCTACGGGATCCGTGACCCTCTTGGGCTGCGACCGCTGTGCCTGGGCCGGCTCGGCCCCGCCGACCGGCCCGAGGGCTGGGTGCTCGCCTCGGAGTCGCCGGCCCTCGACGTGATCGGCGCCACCTTCGTGCGCGAGCTCGCGCCGGGCGAGCTCGTGACCGTCGACGGGTCCGGCGTCTGCTCCGAGCCGCTGTTCGGTCCCGACGAGGTCGAGTCGAAGCTGTGCGTCTTCGAGTTCGTGTACTTCGCCCGCCCCGACACCCGTCTCCTGGACCGAGAGGTCCACGGCACGCGGCGGCGGATGGGGGAGCTGCTGGCCGAGCAGGCCCCGGTCGACGCCGACCAGGTGATGGGGGTCCCCGACTCGGGGGTGCCGGCGGCGGAGGGCTACGCCCGGCGCAGCGGCATTCCCTACGGCCAAGGCCTGGTGAAGAACCGCTACATCGGCCGGACGTTCATCGAGCCCGACAGCCAGGCCCGGCACGACGCCGTGCGGCGCAAGCTCAATCCGCTGCGGGAGAACATCACCGGCAAGCGGCTCGTGGTGGTCGACGACTCCATCGTGCGGGGGACCAATTCGCGGGCGATCGTACGGATGCTGCGAGATGCCGGAGCGGTGGCGGTGCACTTGCGGATCTCGTCGCCTCCCTTCAAGTGGCCCTGCTTCTACGGCATCGACACGCCGACACGCACACAGCTCCTCGCGGCCACCAAGAGCCTGGAGGAGATGGAGCGGTTCCTCGATGTCGACTCGCTCGCCTACATCAGCCTGGAGAACCTCGAGGCGGCCATCGGCGCCGGCGACAACCTCTTCTGTGAGGCGTGCCTTACCGGCCACTACCCCACCGCGGTGCCGGTCGAGCTGCGGGTGGGGTCCAGCGGCAGCGGCGGCGGCGACCCCTCGCCCGAGGCGATCGCCCTCCAGGCCGCGCTGCCGGGGGTCTGAATTGGCCGAGCGGGCCGGGGCCACCTATGTCGCGGCCGGCGTGGACATCGCCGCCGGGGACGCCGCCGTCGAGCAGATCAAGGGCGTGGTGGCCTCCACCGCGCGCCCGGGCGTGCTGGGCGGCATCGGCGGGTTCGGCGGCCTCTTCGCCCTCGACACCGAGCGCTACCCCCACCCGGTGCTCGTCTCCTCGACCGACGGGGTGGGAACCAAGCTGCTCGTCGCCCGGGCCAGCGGCCGTTACGGCACGATCGGGGTCGACCTCGTCGCCATGTGCGTCGACGACTTGGTCTGCGCCGGGGCCGAGCCGCTGTTCCTCCTCGACTACGTGGCCGTCGGCCGCCTCGTGCCCGAGCGGGTGGCCGAGCTGGTGGGTGGCATGGCCGAGGGCTGCCGGCTGGCCGGTTGCGCCCTCCTCGGCGGGGAGACGGCCGAGCATCCCGGAGCGATGGCGCCCGACGACGTCGACGTCGCCGGCTTCGCCGTCGGTGTGCTCGAGCGGGGGACCGAGCTGGGCCCGGACCGGGTGCGGCCCGGTGACGTGCTGGTGGGGCTGCCCTCCCCCGGCCTACGGTCGAACGGCTACACGCTCGCTCGCCACGTGCTCCTCGAGCGGGCAGGTGTTGCCCTCGACGAGCCGGCATGGGAGGGAGCCGAGGCGACGCTCGCCGACGAGCTGCTGCGGCCGTCGGTGATCTACGCCCCGTCGGTGCTGGCGGCCATCGGCGCGGGGGAAGTCCACGCCTGCGCCCACGTCACCGGGGGCGGGCTGCCCGGCAACCTCCCCCGGTCCCTCCCGCCGACCGCCGACGCCCGGCTCGACCGGCGGAGCTGGGCGCGCCCGAGGATCTTCGAGGAGATCGCCCGCCTCGGCCGCGTCGACGAGGAGGAGATGCGCCGGGTGTTCAACCTCGGGCTCGGGATGGTGCTGGTGGTCGATCACGGCGCGACCGAGGACGTGCTGGCGGCGCTGGCGGGCACCGGGCAGGAGGGGCGGATCGTGGGTGACGTCGTGGAGGGATCGGGAGAGGTGCGGTGGTAGCCGACGCGGCTCTGGACGCCCTGCGGGAGCACCTCCTGCTCAATTCCGTGCGTCGAGGCGACTTCACCCTCAAGTCGGGCAGGAAGAGCACATGGTTCCTCGACGCCAAGCAGACGGTGTGCCGTCCCGAGGCGATGCTGCTCGTGGCCGAGGCCGTGCTGTCCCTGGTGCCAGAGGACGCCGACGCCGTCGGTGGCCTCACCATGGGGGCCGACCCGGTGGCCTTTGTCACCGCGGCGCTGGGAGCCACCCGGGGCCGACTGCTCAAGGCGTTCAGCGTGCGCAAGGAGGCGAAGAACCACGGCGGTGGGGGCCGCATCGCCGGGGCCCTGGATCCGGGCGACCGCGCGGTGATCACCGAGGACGCCGTGACCCGGGGCACGTCGCTGCTCGAGGCCGCCCGGGCCGTGCGCGACGCCGGGGCCGAGCCGGTCCTGCTCGTCGCCCTCGTCGACCGTGGCGGGACGGTCACGGCGATGGCGGCGCGCGAGGGACTGGCGTTCCGGGCGGTGCTGACCGCGCCGGACCTCGGTTTCCCGTTCGAGGGAGGCTGAGCCGGCCTGGTCTACTGTGCGGTCGATGGAGGAGGGAACGGCGGACGAGCTGGTCCGGCCGCGCGTCCGCCGGTCCCTGTGCCGCAGGACTGCCGGGGACACTGCCGAGGATTCCGGGTCAGCGCGCCGCGTCCTTCATCTTCTCCCGGGCCTGCTTGACGTCACCCGCCGCCTGGTCGACCTTCCCCTCCGCCTCGAGCGAAGGATCTGTGGTGGCCTGGCCGAGCTTCTCTTCGGCCTTCCCGGTGATCGACTGCGACGCGTGCTTCGCCTTCTCTCCAGCGCCCATGGTGGACCTCCTTCGTGCTGCGCTTCGTGCTGTGCTTCGTGCTGTGCTTCGTGACGATGAGCGGCAGTAGTCCGTGACCGGTAGCTCCTGCCGTCACATTGCATCTACCCCATCGGGACGGTGGTGACGAGTGGTTCGGCGATCATGGGGGGATGCACGAAGCTCCTACTGACCGCACCAGGGTGCGCCGCAAGCGTGACCGTGGCCGCTACGACCAGGCCGCCGTCCACGCCGTCCTCGACGCCGGTTTCCTTTGCCACGTCGGATTCGCCGTCGACGGCCGACCGTGGGTGTTCCCGACGATCTACGCCCGGGTCGACGATCACCTCTACCTTCACGGTGCCCGGGCCAACTTCGCCCTCGGCGTGCTCGCCGCCGGCACCGAGGCATGCGTGACGGTGACCCTCGTCGACGCCGTCGTCCTGGCACGCGCCGCCTTCAACCACTCGCTCAACTACCGCTCGGTGATGCTCTTCGGCCGGGCCGAAGCCGTCGAGGACGAGGAAGAGAAGCGCCGGGCCGTCACCGCCGTCGTCGAGCACGTCGTCCCGGGGCGCGCCGCCGACACCCGTCCACCCTCGGCGTCCGAGCTGCGGGCAACGGCGGTCGTGCGGTTCCCGCTGGACGAGGGCTCGGCCAAGGTCCGGACCGGTCCTCCCGGTGAGGACCCGTCGGATATCGGGTTGTCGCACTGGGCCGGCCAGCTGCCATTGGCCCTCGCGCCCGGCGAGGCGGTCCCGGACGTGCAGGCGCCGGGCGACGCGAGCCTCCCGTGCCCCGACTACCTGACGGAGTGGGCCAGCCGACGGCCGCGCTGACGCGGTCCCGGCGCTTCATGTACCCCGTGTGCGCGGGTATGGCAGCGCCGATGGTGGTCACGAGAGCGAAGCGAATGGCGACCGCGGCGGTGATCGGCTGTGGGCTCGCGCTGGCCACCCCGGGGGTGGTCATTGCTGCGGCGGCCCCGGTGCAGGCAAGTGGCACCCAAGGGAAGATCGGCGACCATTCGCCGGGCAGCTCGGGCAGCTCGGGGAGCTCGGGATCGGGCGCCAAGACGACAAGCAACCACACGCTGCCCACACTCGGCCTGACAACAACAAGGGCGGCTCCCTGACAGGAAGCCAGGGCAGTGCCACAGGCTCGGGTGGCTACCGCCCGGCGTCCGGCTCCACCGGTGGCGGCGGCACCAGCTCGTGGCCGACCGACGGCATCATCTATTGCGTGGTGGCCGCGGTCGCCGTCGGTGCTGCCTTCACCGGCTGGAAGGTCCTGCGGGCCTGGCTCACCCGGCGGGGCCCGTTCCCAGGTGGACCTGGGCGCTCGCCGAACGACCCGGGGTCGTCGTCCAGGAGACCGAGACGTCCGACCCCGCCGGCAGCTGGCCCATGATCGCCGAGAGCCCTGTGGCCGAGGTGATGGTCGTGCCGTTCACGCTGGTGATGACGTCCCCGGCGGTGAGCCCTGCCGATGTCGCCGGCGAGCCGCTCACGACGCCAGCCACCTGGGCGCCGCCGGGGCCTGACGCTGTGGCTACCTCTACACCGAGGAAGGCCGTGCTCCCCAGGTGGATGGCGCTCGAGGTCGTGCCGTTCTCGATGCTGTGGGCGATGCTGATGGCGGTATCGATGGGGATGGCGTAGGCCCGCGCCGCCGCCGTGTTGCTCACGAGGCCGTTGGAGCTCGACGCCGCCGTGTTCATGCCGACGACCTGGCCGGACGGGTCGATGAGCGAACCGCCGGAGTCCCCGGGCTGGATGCCCACATTGGTCTGGATGAGACCGGTCAGGTGCTCGACTCGAGCGGAGCCCTGGTCCCCTGCTGTGATCGCCTGGTCGAGCGCGGTCACCGTGCCGCCGGCCACCTTGGGCGTCCCGCCGGTGCCACCCGCGTTCCCGAGGGCGATCACCGACTCACCGACCGACACGTTCGAAGAGCTCCCGATCGGGACCGTCGGGAGGCCGGACGCACCGACCAGCTCGAGCACCGCCACGTCGGCGGATGCGTCGTAGCCGACGACGTTGGCGCGGTACGTCCGACCGTTCCCCACGTCGGTGACGCTGATGTTGGTCGCGCCTTCGATCACGTGGTTGTTGGTCAGGATCTCTCCTGTGGAGGTCAGGACCATGCCGGTCCCCGCCGCCCGCGCTGTCTGGTAGCCGAGCACCGTGTTGATGTCGACGAGGCCGGCCCCGACGGCGCTGACCGCGGTGGCGGTGGTGCTGGTCGTGGTCGTCGTCACCCCGGAGAAGGCGCCGTAGCCGATGGCGATGCCGGCACCGAGGCCGGCGACGGAGAGCGCCGCGGCCGCGCTCACGAGCTTGCGGTACCCGCCCGGCGACACGTGGCCGGGGCCACCGGGGGCCTCCTCGTCCGGGGGACGGTAGGTGATCATCTGGGACCTCCTCACAACGGTGTTGCCTACGTAGTGAAGAGGATGCCCTGCCTGGCTAATGACCAGAGATGAACGAGCTAAGAAGCTCCGCGAACTCGGTCCGGCCGGTCCGGCAGACCCGGCAGACCGTCGAGGCTGGTGGCGTTCCGCTGCGACTGGTACTCGGCCAGGCCGTCGGGACCCTTCTGCCGGGCCCACGTGTCCATGGCGTCGCGGTGGGCGACGAAGTCCATGAGCGGCACGCCGTAGCCACAGGCATCCGAGATCCGCTCGGCCTCGACCACCACGACGGCGCGGGTCCCGAGCGGAACGCCGCCGGCAAAGCGGTCGCACAGTGCCACGAACCGAGGATCCCCGTCGACCACGGCCTCCCCCTGCCCGTGCACCCGGACGACGCGCGGAGGCCCGGCGAAAGCGCACCACATGAGGACGATGCGGCCGTTGTCCCGGAGGTGGGCGATGGTCTCGACCCCGCTCCCCGTCCCGTCCAGGTAGGCGAGGGTCCGGGGGCCGAGGAGGGCGAGGGTGCCGTCGTTGCCCTTCGGGGAACAGTTGACGTGCCCGCCGTCACCGGACGGCGCGGTGGCCACGAAGAAGACCGACTGACCGAGGACGAAATCGGCCAGTCGCCCGTCGATGGCGTCGTAGGTCCGTGCCATCGGCCGAGTATGGCAGCTCCGCCGGCGGGCGCCGCCTCCGAAGGCCGCCGCCTCCGGCGCGGGAGACACGTTCTCGCCGGAGGATGGCTCAGCCCGATGAGGCCAGGGCGGCGAGGATCTCGTCGCCGTAGCGCTCGAGCCGGATGGGGCCCATGCCCCGGCAGTTGGCGAGGGCACCCATCGTGCCGGGGAGGCGGGCGGCGATGCCCGCCAGCTCCTTGTCGTTGAGAACGACGTAGGCGGGGACCTTGTCGCGCCGGGCCGTCTCGGAACGCCACGCCCGCAGTGCCGCCTCGGCGGCCGGGTCGGGAACGGCCTCGCCCGGTTCGGGCCGGGAAGGGCGCGTCGGCCGGGTTGGGGGGTGCGGGCGCACCGGGCGGTGCGGCCGGCTGCCGTCGAGCTCGTCCACGAACGGTGAGGGGTCGCCGGCGTCGGCGAGGACGGCCACCTCTGTCCGTGCCCGGGTGAGGGCGACGTGGAAGATCCGCCGCTCGCCTTCGTCGTCGTCGCTCAGCGGGTGAGGGAACAGCCCGCCGTTGGCGCCGAACACGACGACGTGCGGCCACTCCTTCCCCTTGATCTTGTGGACGGTGGAGAGCAGGACCGCCGGCCCGTCCGGCGCCGCGCGGCCCAGCACCTCGCGCAGCCACGGCTCGAAGGTGGCGGCGTCGGGGTGGAGGGCCGCCACCGCCTCGAGCGCGGTGAGGTCGTCGGCGTGGGTGGAGCGGTCCGCCTCGCGGCGGGACCCGTCGAGCTGGTCCATGGAAGAGCCCAGACCGACCGAGTCGCGGACGGCCCGCAGGGCGGCGGCACTCGACTCGCGCGTGGCCGCGGCGACCGCCTCGATGTCGGCGGCGTAGCCCCGCAGCTTCTCCACGTCCCCGCCCGACAGGCGACCAGCCAGGTGGCGGATGTCGGCGACCGACGTGCTCGCCCGCTTCGTCAGCATCTCGACCACGTTTCGGGAGATCTTCCGGGACGGGCGGTGGACCGTGTCGCCGACGTCGGTGCGGGCGATGAGGTCGGGCTGGAGCGCCATGCGCAGGTAGGCGAGGGCCGTGCGGATCCCGGTGCGCCGCAGCACCTGGGTCCCGAGGGGTGCAGTCGCCGGCACGCCTGCCTCGGCCATGGCCACCTGGACGGGCAGCAGGGCGGCGTTGACGCGCGCGAGGACGGCGATGTCTGCCGCCCGGACGCCGGCGTCGCGCCAGGCCACCACCACCCCCACGGCTCGGTGGGGCAGGAGCTCGGCCGGCGCGGTGATGACCTCGACCGGCGGGCCGTCGAGCCGTCCCGGCCGCGGGCTGATCGCCTTGTCGACCCGACGGCGGTTGTACGAGAGCAGGTGCCGGGCGGCGTCGACCACGGCCGGGGGACAGCGGTAGTTCACCTCGAGGGCGTAGGTGGCGGCACCGGGGAAGTAGCGGGCGAAGTCGATCAGGAATTCCGGCGTGGCCCCCGAATAGCCGTAGATGACCTGGTCGTCGTCCCCAACGCCGAAACAGTCGTAGCCGGGCGCGGCGAGCAGGCGCACCAGCAGGAGGTGGGCCGGGGTGAGGTCCTGGAGCTCGTCGACCAGCATCCGCCGGCACGTCGCCTGGGCGGCCCCCCGGGCCACGGGATCGGTGACGAGGGTCTCGATCGCCCGGTAGATCTGCTCGTCGAAGTCGACGGCCCGTTGGTCGGCGAGGGCTCGGCGGTAGGTGTCGAAGCCCTCGGCGAGGCCGTGGGCGTCGGGGACCGCCGCGGCTGCCTGCTCGGGAGCCGTGAGCCCCAGCCGGACCATCGAGAGGGCGTCGAGGTAGGGGGCGACGGAGTCCACGTTGGCCTGGCGGCGGACGGGGAAGACCTCCTCCACCAACCTGCGTGCCCCGGGCTCGTCCAGCACCCGCAGGCGCCCCTCGCCCCCGAGCTCGTTGCAGATCCACAGTCCGAGACTGTTGAGCGTGCGAACGTGCGGACCCCCGCGGGAGAGGAGGTCGCCGCAGCGCTGGCGCAGCTCGTCGGCTGCCCGGGTGTTGAAGGCCACCGCCGTGATCGTCGAGGGGTGGGCGCGGCCGTCGGCGACGAGGTGGCGGAGCCGCTCGGTGAGCACCCGGGTCTTGCCGGAGCCGGCCGGCGCCAGGACCCTTGCCGCCCCGGTGCCGTGGCCGACGGCCGCCAACTGATCGGCGGCGAGCTCGGCCGCCGGCGCGTCATTGCCGGGGCGCGCCAGCACCCCGGCCTCGGCGCTCCACCGGTGGACGACCCCCGTCGTTGTGGGCAGGTCGGGTGGATCGGGAGGACCGCCGTCGACGTAGAGGGGGGTTCCGTCGGTGGCGACGACGTCGGCAGGTCCCGCCTCGAGCACCCCGTCGTCGGCGAGTCGGCGGGCCGTCCGGCGGCCGTGCCACCACACGGGCTCGGCACCGCGGGCGTCGTAGTTGTTGGCCCACACGAGGAACTGCAGCCGCTCCCGACCGAGCTCGAAGTCCGGCCCCAGGCCGTGGACGGGACCGTCCCAGCGCTCGGGCTCCCGCAGGGCGGCCGGATCGACGGCCAGCTCGACGACCACCGCCCGTCGCGCCAGCCAGGCGGCGTGCAGGGTCGCCACCACCGGGCCCGGGTTGGCCACCTTGGCCCCGTCGACCGCCACCCGGGGGCACTCGGCCCAGCCTTCGGGGGCAGGGGCGCCCGGGAGCACGACGACGCCGCGGCCGAGGGCGGCCGGCGGATGGGGACCGGGGTCGGGCACTTCCCGGACGCTATCGGGAGGGTGTGTCGCGCAGGCGGGCCGCCAGGAAGTCGGCGCTCGCCTCGTGCTCCTCGACTGGCACCTCGCCGTGACCGCCGGGGTGGGCGTGGAGGCGCTTGTCGGTACCTCCCAGGGCCCCGAAGAGCGCCAGAGCGTCATGGCGGGAGAAGAGCGTGTCGTCCCATTGGAGCAGGAACAGCACCGGGCACCGCACGGCGGCGGCGTCCCGCTCGATCCGGTCGCTGGTGGGCCCGGTGCACCCCATCAGACCGAGGACGGCGGCCGCGACCCGGTCCTCGGCGGCGACGAGGGGGAGACCGAGGATGGTGCCGAGCGACAGCCCCCACCAGCCGACAGGGGCGGCGCCGAGCTCTGGCAGCCGCTGGAGGGCGTCGAGGGTGGTCCGCCAGTCGGCCACAATGGCGTCGGTCATCGCCTCCCCGTCCGTCGACCACACCTGGGCGAATTCAAGCAGCACCAGCCCCGCCGGCGCCTCGGGCTCGGTCCGCCGGTCGCCGTGCACCGGGCCGTCGATGGCAGCCGCCGCCATGCCGTGGCGCAACACCATCCGCCGGGCCAGGGTGCGGACGTGGTCCTGCCCCTTGTGGCCCGACCCGCCGTGGCCCACCAGCACCAACGGCGTGGGTGCGACGGCGTCCGGAGGGGTCCACAGCAGTCCCGGCACCGACCGACCGTCCCGCTCGATGGCGAACCCCCGGCGCCGCACGCCGCGGTGGAGCCCGTCCTCGCCGGTCCACCGGAGGGCCTCGGTCGGCGCCGTCGTGCTCACGTCCCGGGAACCTACCGTGGGGAGCCAATCTGTCGGGCCTGCCTCGGCCGCCCGGGTCCCGGCACCGATCGGCTGTCCGGGTCCGGCCCGCTCACCCGGCGGTGAGGACCGGGACCGGTACCTGCATTCCCGCGTAAGGAGTTGATGGGGATCCGGCAGGATGCCGTGAAGTCACCCCAGTTGGTGGGGTAAAGGTTGGACCGGTGGTGGCGATAATCGCGATCGCGCTCGGCAGCGCACTGTTCCTGGCCATCGGTTTCGTCCTGCAGCAACACGCGGCGGCCCAGGAGCCCCCCGACGAGCGGCTGTCCTTCCGCTTGCTGCTGCACCTGATCCGCCGGCCGTTGTGGGTCGGGGGGATCTTGACCATGGTGGTCGGCCAGGTCCTCGGCGCCATCGCCCTGGGCATGGGCAATCTGGCCCTGGTCGAGCCGGTGCTGGCGATGAACCTGCTGTTCGCCCTGCCGCTCTCCGCCGTGTGGCACAAGCGCAAGCTGGGGCTGCGCGAGGTCGGCGGGATGGTCGCCCTCGTGGTCGGCCTCATCGCCTTCGTCGTGCCGGGGAACCCGCATGGCGGCTACCCCCTCACTCCGCCGTGGCCCAACTGGGTGATCGCCGGCGGCGCCATCGCCGCGCTCGTCGGCCTGCTGGTGGCCAAGGGCATGCGCTCGTCGGTGGGCCAGCAGGCCACCCTCCTAGCGGCGGCGGCGGGCACCCTGTACGGCCTGCAGGACGCCCTGACCGAGCGGACGATCACACAATTCGGCCACGGGATCGTGGCGGCGTTCCTGTCCTGGACGCCGTATGCGCTGGTGGTCGTGGGCGCCTTCGGCCTCCTCATCGCCCAGTCGGCGTTCGAGGAGGCACCGCTCGGGGCGTCGCTTCCCGCCATCACCGTCGCCGAGCCGATCGTGGGGATCGCACTCGGCGTCGGCATTTACCACGAGTACCTCAACCTGGGGACGGCGGAACTGCTGATCGAGGTACTCGGTTTCGCCGCCATGGTGGTCGGCGTCTTCCTCGTGGCACGGTCACCGGTGGTCGTCAAGGCGGCTGAAGCGGCCGAGGCAGCCGAGCCGCGGGCGGGCCCGACGCGCCGGGAACGGATCCTCGAGGAGGAAGACCTGTCGTTCCTGTCGGAGGGGACCGAGTGAGGCCCGCTACCGTCGGGCGGCGATGACCCTCGACGATCTGACCCTCACCGCCCCCACCCCCGGCGACGGCGCCGCCATGTGGCGCGTCGCCCAGGAAGTGGGGCTCGACCCCAACTCCCCGTACAAGTACCTGGTCTTCTGCCGGGACTTCGCCACCTCGTCCGTGGTGGCACGGGCCGGCGGGGACACCGTCGGGTTCGTGACCGGCTACCGGCGGGTCGACGCCCCCGACACCTTGTTCGTGTGGCAGGTGGGCGTGCGGCCCGTCGCCCGCCGCCACGGCGTGGCCGCCGCCATGCTCGACCACCTGGTCGCCCCACCGGCCGGGGCCGGCCCGGGGACCGGCCACCTCGAGGCGACGGTCACTCCACAGAACTCCGCGTCGTTGCAGCTGTTCACCGCGTTCGCGGAGCGGCACGGCGCGCCGCTCCGCCGCTCGGTCCTGTTTCCCGCCGCGCTCTTCCCCGAGCCGCACGACGACGAGGTGCTCCTGCGCATCGGGCCGCTCTGACCGGATCCGATCTGGCCGCGCGAGTGCGAGTGCGAGTGCCGGGGCATTCTCAGTCGGCACTCGGTTGCCACTCAGTTGTCTCCCAGGAACATACGGGTACTTGACGGTTCCGCGCGGCACGCGCCTAAGGTGGGAACGTACGGTTTCGGACCGACTCCGACGAGCTCGCCGCGGTGCTCCCGCCTGGCGACGCCGTCCTTCCCGGTGGGGTTCAAGGGCGTGAGTTGATGGGCGTGAGGAGCGCCGCCGGCGCGGTCGCTGGGGCCGGACCGTGACCCGCAAGCACCAGGACGGTGCCGGACCGTGGGTCCCCGCTCGGGGGACCGTCGCGGCCGGCGGGAAGGGTACGATGGACATCTTCGAGGAGCTGGAGTCCGAGGTCCGGAGCTACTGCAGGAGCTGGCCGACGGTGTTCGACCGAGCACGCGGCGCGCGGCTGTCCGACGTCGGGGGGCGGGAGTACCTCGACTTCTTCAGTGGCGCCGGCGCCCTCAACTACGGGCACAACCACCCGACGATCAAGCGGGCGCTGCTCGACTACTTGTCCGAGGACCGGGTGATCCACAGCCTCGACATGTGCACGGCGGCCAAGGCGCAGTTCCTCGAGGCCCTGCGGGACACCATCCTCGGCCCGCGAAAGCTCGACTACAAGGTGCAGTTCCCCGGACCGACCGGCACCAACGCGGTGGAGGCGGCCCTCAAGCTGGCCCGTAAGGTGACCGGCCGGGAAGAGGTGGTGAGCTTCACCAACGCCTTCCACGGCATGACGCTCGGCTCACTGTCGGTGACGGGCAATTCGATGAAGCGGTCGGGCGCCGGCGTGCCCCTCGCCCACGGCACCGCCCTGCCGTACTGTGGCTTCCTCTCCGACGATGCCGACTCCATCTCCCTCCTCGAGGCGCTGCTCGAGGACAGCGGCAGCGGCCTGGACCAGCCGGCGGCGGTCATCGTCGAGACCGTCCAGGGTGAGGGCGGCATCAACGTGGCCAGCGTCAAGTGGCTGCGCCGCCTGGCCGAGCTCTGTGCCCGCCAGGAGATGCTCCTCATCGTCGACGACATCCAGATGGGCTGCGGCCGGACCGGTCCGTTCTTCAGCTTCGAGGAGGCGGGCATCGTGCCCGACATCGTCACCCTGTCCAAGAGCCTCAGCGGCTCGGGGCTCCCGCTCGCCGTCACCCTCTTCCGCTCGGAGCTCGACCAGTGGGAGCCGGGCGAGCACAACGGCACCTTCCGTGGCAACAACCCCGCCTTCGTCACCGCCACGGCCGCGCTCTCCTTCTGGAAGGACGACAGCCTGCCCGCCGCCACGGCGGCGAAGGGCGAAGTGGTCGGGCAGGTCCTCGAGGGGATCGCCGCCCGGCACGGCGAGGCCAAGGTGGAGGTGCGCGGCCGGGGCCTCATCTGGGGCATGGCCTTCGACGACCCCGCCGTGGCGTCGCGGGTGTGCCGGCACGCCTTCGACGCCGGCCTGCTGGTGGAGACGTCAGGCCCCGAGTCCGAGGTGGTGAAGTTGATGCCGCCGCTAACCGTCTCGGTGGACGACGAGCTCGCGCCCGGGCTCGCCATCCTGGCCGAGGCGGTCGACCGGGCGGTCGACGAGGGGTCGGACCGGCTGGCCCTGCGATGAGCGAGACACGAGGACGAGGAGGCAACCGATGATCGTTCGCACCCTGGAGGAGATCTCCCATACCGAGCGGGACGTGGGGGCGCCGACGTGGCGGAGCCGCCGGTTCGTGCTGGCCGGCGAGGGCGTCGGGTTCTCGCTCCACGACACCGTCCTCGCCGCAGGCACGGTCACCACGATGTGGTATCAGCACCACGTCGAGGGTGTGTACTGCATCGAGGGCGAGGGCACGCTGGAGGATCTCGACAACGGCCGGACCTACGAGCTCGCCCCGGGCACGATGTACCTGCTCGACGGGCACGAACGGCACCGGGTGACGGCGGCGACCGACCTGCGGACCGTGTGCGTTTTCAACCCGCCGTGCACGGGCCGAGAGGTCCACGACGCCGACGGCGTGTACCCCCTGCTCACGGTGGACGAGGAGGTGCGGTCATGACGTCGCCCGTCACCGTGGCCGACCGTTACCCGACGCGCACGGACCGCCCGCAGCGCCAGGCCCGGTTGGACCCGGTCGTCTACGGGTCGCGCCCCGGCCCGATGTCGGACGGGGAGCGGGCCCGGTTCGAGGAGGACGGCTTCTGCGCCTTCGACCGGCTGATCACCGACGAGGAGGTGGCCGACCTGCTGGCGGAGGTGGAGCGCCTGGCCAGCCCGCTCGCGCGGATCGACCCCGAGCGCCTGGTCCTCGAGCCCGGCGACCACGACGTCCGGTCGGTGTTCGAGGTGCACGAGCTGAGCCCGCTGATCGCCCGGATCGTCGCCGACGACCGGCTGGCCGGCCGGGCCCGACAGGTGCTCGGCTCCGACGTCTACATCCACCAGAGCCGGGTGAACCGCAAGCCGGGCTTCGCCGGCACCGAGTTTGCCTGGCACTCGGACTTCGAGACCTGGCACGCCGAGGACGGCATGCCGGCGGCGCGGGCCCTCAGCATCTCGGTGGCCCTCACCCCGAACTACGACTGCAACGGCAGCCTGCTCATCATCCCCGGGTCCCACAAGACGTTCTTGGCCACGGTGGGCGAGACGCCCGAGGACCACTACCGCCAGTCGCTGCGCCGCCAGGACATCGGTGTGCCCGACCAGGCGTCGCTGACCCGGCAGGTGGAGGAGGCCGGGCGGATCGCCACCATCACCGGCGCGGCGGGCTCCGCCGTCATGTTCGACTGCAACGCCATGCACGGGTCGGCCGGGAACATCACCCCCTACCCCCGGTGCAACCTGTTCGTCGTCTACAACAGCGTCGAGAACACCCTGGTGGATCCCTTCGCCGCCCCGGCCCCCCGGCCGGAGCACATAGCCAGCCGGGACTTCACGCCGGTGGGTTGAGCGGCGCCCCGGCGGCCGGCCGGGGACCCGGTGACCGCCGGAGCGGCCGGATGGCCATGTTGCCGAGGGTGACCCCGGCGGCGATGGCCAGCCCGGTGGCAACGGCTCGCAGCAGCGTGCCGGCGGCGCCGCTGGACCCGGTGAACAGGTAGAGCATGCCCTGGTAGATGGTGAGCCCGGGGACGAGCGGCATGACGCCCGGCACGACGAAGACGAAGGCATGCGTCTGCTGGCGTCCCGCCAGCACGTTGCTGGCCGCTCCGATCAGCACCGCAGCGACCGCCGTGGCGGCGATGAGCGACGTGCCGGCGTGGCGGAGCAGGAGCAGGACCGCCCATCCGCCGGCACCGACGAGCCCGGCGTAGGCGAGGGAGCGGCGCGGCACCAGGGTGGCCGACGCGTACAGCGCGGCGGCCACCCCGGCCGCCGCCACCTGGACGGGGACCTGGACGAAGGGCGTCGTCACCACGGACCCGAGGTGGAGGGTCATGCCGACGGACACCGACAGGTACAGGGTGGCGGCGATGCCGGTGATGATGCCCGCCGTGGTGAGCAGCACCTCGAGCCCCCGGGCGGTACCGCTGATGGGGAATCCGGTCAGGGCGTCCTGCACGCTGGCGACCAGGGCGTACCCGGGCACGAGGACCATGATGCCGCCGGCGACGATGAACGTCGAGCGGGCCGGCGCGTGGATGGCGACCATCGTCAGGGCGAAGCCGGTCGCCACCGCAGCGCCGAGGGCGGAGAGGAAGAAGTCGGGGATCCCGCGACGCGCCGTCGTCCGCAGGAGCAGGGTCACCACGGCGGCCGAGACGAACGCCACGGCGGCTGTGAGCGTTTTGCCGCCGAGGAGCACGGTGAAGGCGGTGGCCATCCCGGCCCAGCTGAGAAGGACGAGTGGGCTGCGCCGGGTGCGGGCCACCATCACCTCGTCCATCCGGGCGAAGGCCTCCTCGGGGGTGATCCGGCCGGCCGTGAGGTCGACCTGGAGGGAGTTGAGCGCCGCCAGGCGCCCGTAGTTGACGGTGCGCCCGCGGACGACCCGGACGGTGGTGATCGGCTCGGCATCGTCGGCCCGGAGGTAGGAGGCCGTCATCGAGGTGAACGTCACGTCGACCTCGCACTGCCCCAGGCCGCAGGCGGCGGTGAGATCGAGGATGGTCGACTCCACCTCGACGGTACCGGCGCCGGAGGCGAGCATGGCCCCGCCGACCCGGAGGGCGAAGTGGAGGATGCGGTAGGCGACCTGGACCTCCGGCGCCGGCTGCCGGCCCGGGTCGGCCCGCGCCGGCAACCCCGGCCCGATGAGAGCGTCGCGGGCGCGCAGCGCCATCAGGCGCGCCTGGTACGGGTTGGGTCGCCGCTGGGACATCGCTCCTCATGGTACGGGCACGATGTCCGATGGCCGGCTCAGCCCCAGACCTCGCGCGCCGTCTCGACGATCAGGCGGAGCTTGGCCACCTCGTCGTCGAACGTGAGCCGGTTGCCCTCGACGGTGGAGGAGAAGCCGCACTGGGGAGAGAGGCACAGCTGCTCGAGCGGCACGTAGGCGCTCGCCTCCTCGATCCGTCGCCTCAGGTCGTCCTTGGCCTCGAGGTCGCCGCGCTTGGTGGTCACAAGGCCGAGCACGACCATCTTGCCGGGCGGGACGTAGCGCAGCGGCTTGAAGTCCCCCGAGCGGGCGTCGTCGTACTCGAGGAAGAAACCGTCCACGTCGAGCTGGTCGAACAGCGCCTCGGCGACGAAGTCGTACCCACCTTCGGCCGCCCAGTACGACTGGAAGTTGCCCCGGCACATGTGGGTGGTCACCGCCATGCCGGCCGGCCTGCTCGCCAGGGCGGCGTTGATCTGCTCGATGTAGCGGAGATGCTGGTGCTCGGCGTCCTCGCCACGCTCGGCGATCATCTGCCGTTGGGCCGGGTCGTTGAGGTAGGCGAGCGACGTGTCGTCGAGCTGGAGGTAGGTGCAGCCCAGCTCGCCCAGGCGCCGCACCTCCTCGCCGTAGGCGGCGGACAGGTCGGCCCAGAACCCATCGACGTCGCCATAGACGGAGGGGTCGATGGCGGCGGCACCGCCCCGGTAGTGGACCATGCTCGGGGAGGGGATGGTCAGCTTGGGCACGGCGGTCGTGGCGGCCGACTGCAGGAAGGCGAAGGCGTCGGCGAAGATCGTGTGCTCGAGGCGGACCTTGCCGTCGACCTTCAGCCCGGCCGAGCGGAAGAAGGTGGAGCCGTCGGTGCTCTTGAACGCCACCTGGAGCTCCTCGTCGGTGCGGCGGATGCCTCCCAACTGGTAGATGAAGTCCATGTGCCACGAGGTGCGGCGGAACTCGCCGTCCGTGGCCGACTGGAGCCCGATCTCCTCCTGGAGGCGCACGACGTCGCCGACGGCGGCGTCCTCGGCCGCCTTCAGCCCGGCGGCGTCGAGCGTGCCGCCGGCGAAGGCGGCCCGGGCGGAGAGGAGCTCGGGCGGGCGAAGCAGGCTGCCCACGTGGTCGGCGCGGAACGGTGGGGTGGTGCGGGCGGTCATCGGCTGCTCCTGTCGGACGTGGTGGAAGTCTCGTGCTCCATGGT
>JBOGGF010000063.1:0-6124 GCA_050743965.1 Acidimicrobiales bacterium | reverse complement strand
GCGCATGGTCGCCGCCTGCGCCCACGGAGGCAGCGGGCGGCTCCGGTGCGCGGTGCTGCACGCCGACGCCGGCGACGTCGCCGTCGAGCTGCAGGCGATGGTGCTCGATGCCGTGCCGGCGGCGACGACCTTCGTCGCGCCCTTCAGCTCGGTGATGGTCGCCCACACCGGTGCAGGCCTCGTCGGACTGGCGTGGTGGTGGACAGCAGCCGGCGACCCCGCACCGCCGACGGGCGCAGCACGACGGCGCCGGAAGGCGTCGAACCGGGCAGCGAGCCGGTCGCACCGGGCAGCATGCCGGCCTGACCGAGCGGAGTGGGCGCAAGCTAGGTTCGGGGCCGTGTCCGACTACGTGATCCCCGAACCCGAGCCCAAGGAGGTCGACGAGCAGCTGTCGATCGAGCTCCGTCACATGGCCGAGAACGCCGTGCTGAGGGGCCACCCGTCCGGCGACGAGAAGTGCGAGAACTGCCGGTACTACCTCGAGCCGTACAACGACCTCTCGTACTGCTGGCACCCGAAGCTGCGGATCCTGGTCGGAGCCGATTGGTGGTGCCAGTGGTGGGAGGCGATCCCCGAGGACTCCTGACCTTCACGGGAGCTCGTGCTCCGGGGGTGGCGGCGAGGCGTGACGTGCCCGGCGTGTGGGCACAACACCGCGATGGGCGAAGAGGAGCAGGGGGAAGGGCACGAGGACTACCGCGCCGGAGTCGGGGCCGACCCGGCGACCGATGCCGCGGTGGCCGAGCTCGAGATCGAGCGGCGGTTCCTGGGCAGTGTCGACGAAGGACGTCGACGGCTCGCCCGACGGGCGGTCTCCCTCCTCGCCACCGGCGCTGTCGGCGGCATCGACGTCGGGACGGGCGTCCTGGCGCTGCTCTTGGTGGAGCGCTCGACGGGCTCAGTCCTGCTGGGCGGGCTCGCCTTCTCGATCGGCTTCATCGCCCTCACCTACGCCAGCAGCGAGCTGTTCACCGAGGACTTCCTCGTCCCGGTGATGACCGTCATGTCCCGCCAGGCCCGGTCCCGGATGCTCCTCCGCCTGTGGGCAGGCACCCTGCTCGCCAATCTGGCGGGCGGGTGGATCTTCATGTGGTTCGTCATGCAGGGCCTGCCCCAGCTGCACGCGCAGGCCATCAACTCTGCCCGCTACTACATCGGCATCGGCCACGGCCTGCGGGCCTTCGCCCTGGCCGTGCTCGGCGGAGCGGTGATCACCCTCATGACGTGGATGCAGCAAGGCACCCGGTCGATGGGGTCGCGGATGATCCCGGCGGTCACGGCCGGCTTCCTCGTCGCCGGGGGACGCCTCGACCACGCCATCGTGAGCTCGCTCCTCTTGTTCGCCGCCATCCAGACCGGCCACGCGCCGTTCGGCTACCTCCAGTGGGGGGAGACGGCCGGGTGGGCGGTCCTCGGAAATGTGGCCGGCGGCATCGGGCTGGTCACCGCCATGCGCGTCCTCCAGGTGCCGCATCGCATCCGGGAGGAGCAGGAGCACCCGGCGCCCGGCGTGCCGCTGAGCGACCAGCGCCGCGTCGACTACGAGGACGAGGACGAGCCGAACTGAGATCGCCGGCCGCCCGACTGCCGCGGCCGAACGGCCCCGACGCCGGGGTCACGAGGCTTGCCGGGACGCGCCAGGCTTCGAGCGTCTCGTGGTCGAGGCGGTGGTGAGGCTAGCCGGCGGGGTGCTTGTGCAGCGCGACGACGCAGTAGCAGCCGGCGCGGCGGCCGGCTTGGGACCAGTGGGTCTCGAGCAGCGAGACGCCGGACCAGAGCAGCCGGCCGACCGCGTTTCGCTCGTCGACTCGGCGACTGAAGGCGGTCGTCGGGACGCTGTAGCAGCGGACGCTGGTGGTCCCGAGATCGGCCAGGACCTCGCACATCCAGCGCGACGGCAGCGGGAGGAACGGCAGCGGCGGGTCCGGACGCAGCTTTCGGACCACGCCCCCGAGCACGGGCGTGTCGGCCACGGCCCGCCGGAGGCAGCGCCCGGGGAACAGCCACGGGTAGGGCTCGCTCATCACGACCGCCAGGGTGCCTCCCGGCCGCACGACGCGCGCCATCTCCCGCAGTACCCGTCGCTGATCCGCGGCGGTGGGCACGTGGTAGATCATGTGGGCGCAGTAGGCCGCGTCGAAGGTGCCGTCGGGCAGGGGCACCGCCCGCACGTCCGCCTCGACGAGCTCCACCTCGACTGGGAACGGCGCCAGGGCCGCCTTGGCGGCCTTCAGGCCCTCTGCGGAGATGTCGACCGCCGTGTAGGCGCGCACCCCGGCGAGCAGGCTCGTCGCCGGCTGGCCACCACCGCCGAACTCGATCAGCGAGGCCCCGCCAGCTGGGGCCTCGGGGCCCTCGAGCCGCAGTAGCCGGCGCAGGTGCTCGGTGCGGCGACGGTCGAGGTGCGCTTGGATCGGGCCACGGGTCGTCGTGCCCCACCGCCGGGCATCACCGGACATGCCGTCGACCCAGCGCCAGCCTTCTTGGTCGTAGAAGGTACGGACCCGTGTGACCCCGCCCACAGCCGCCCGGCCGCTCCGCCGATCCTCCACCACAGTGCAAACGCTACCAGCGGTGGAGATAGCGGGCCGGTGGGGATCGAACCGAGCGGTACCGTGCGCTCGTGTCCGACGAGGCCGCGGCGCACGCAGCTCTGCGGCACAGGTCGGATCCTCGTACGCTGTCGATGGACGCGACGTGGGACCGGTCGTTTGCGCGGCGACCGCGGCGAGGAGGGACGAGCTTTGGCACACGTAGAGGGTCCGTTGCATGCCGAGGCTCTCGGCGACCGGGACGCACCGCCGATGGTGTTCGTGCACCCGAACCCGATGGACAATTCCGGCTGGCTCTACCAGATGGCGCACTTCTCTCGGTGGTACCGCTGCGTCGCCGTCGACCTTCCCGGCTACGGCCGGTCGCCCCGTGCCCAGCCGGGGCTCGCCATGATCGACGTCGCCGACGCCTGCTGGGAGTCGGTCGACCGGCTCGCCACCGATGCCCCGGTGGTGCTGGTGGGGTGCTCGGTCGGCGGCAACGTCGTGCAGCACATGTACCACCGGCAGCCGGCGCGCACCGACTCGGTGGTGATGTCGGGCTCAGGATGGCGCGAGGTGAAGGACTTCGCCCAGCATCGCATCGCCGCCTACGCGGAGGGCGGGCTCGCCTACCGCTACGACTACACCCTCGAGTGCTTCTCCACCGGGTTCCGGTCCACGCCGCTGGCCAAGTGGCTCGCAGAGCTGTTCGTCGAACGAAATGCCGGGGCCGACCTGGAGACCATCCTCCTCATGTTCCACGCCCTCGCGGAACCGGATCCGGACTGGCTGGCCAAGGAGCTGCGCGTCCCGGTGCTCGTCATGAGCGGGAGCGAGGACTTCACCAACGGCCCTGCCCGCGCGCTCCACCGGCGGCTGCCGGACTCCGAGTTCGTCGAGGTGGCAGGTGCCGGGCACGCGTGCCAGTTCGAGCAGCCGTGGGTGTTCGACGCCGAGATGATCCGGTTCCTTCGGGCGCACGGGCACCAGCACCTGCCCGCCTGACCGTACCGACGCCGCTGGGCCCGGCTCGACCGGAAACCGCAGGACCGGCCGCCGGCCGCCGGCGACCGGTTGCTCTCTGGCGCGATCCGGCATTCGCCGCGGGTCCCGTGCGAGGGCGGGCTCGGTGGCCCGGCCGCCGTCAACGGCGACGGGCTGGCTCGAAGGCTGCCGGCGGTGGGACGGTCGCAGCCGAGACTGCCGCGACCTCCTCGGCGGAAAGCTGCACGCGGGCCGCCTGGGCGTTGGCCGCCACCTGCTCGGGCTTCGTCGCCCCGACCAACACGCTCGGCACCGACGGCTGCGCGGCGAGCCACCCGACCGCCAGCTCGAGCAGCGACCGCCCGTACTTCCGGCCAATTGCACCGAGCCGGTCCACGACGTCGAAGACGGCTGTCGTCGCCCAGCTGGCGAACAGCTCGCTGTTGCCGAGCCTCGTACCCTCGGGCGCCGCCTCGCCGCGTCGGTACTTCCCCGTGAGCAGCCCCGACGCCAGTGGGAAGTACGGCACTACGCCGATGCCGTAGGCCGTGCACGCCGGGACCACCTCCGCCTCGACGCCCCGGCGCAGCAGGTTCCACTCCGACTGGCTGGCGACCAGCCGGCTCCAGCCGTGCGCCCGGGCCACGTGCTCGGCCTCGGCGATGTGCCACCCGGCGAAGTTGGAGGAGGCGAGGTAACGGACCTTGCCCGCTCGCACGAGGTCGTCCAGGGCAGCCAGCGTCTCTGTGACAGGCGTCTCCCGGTCGGGAAAATGCTGGTAGTAGAGGTCGATGTAGTCCGTCCCGAGCCGGCGGAGGCTCCGCTCGCAGGCGGCCATCACGACCTTGCGCGAAGCGCCGGCGCGGTAGGGGCCGTCCTCGCCGGAGAACTTGGTGGCGACGACCACGTCGTCGCGGTGGTCGGCGAGAGCGCGCCCAAGGATCTCTTCGGAGCGGCCGCCGCCGTAGATGTCCGCCGTGTCGAAGAAGGTCACGCCAGCCGCCAGGCAGGCGTGGACCACCTCGATCGAGCTCCTCTCGTCGAGCCGGCCGCCGAAGTTGTTGCAGCCGAGGCCCAGTGCCGACACCTGGAGGCCGGAGCGGCCGAGCGTGTGCATTTCCATGCCCTGTACCTAGCAGGTCGTACCGGCGGCAGCGGCGTCGGCCACCAGGCGCAGCTCGATGCTCCCGACCACCCCGTCGAAGCGCTCCAGGGGATCGGGAGCGCTCCCGCATGCCGGGCAGCGGGCCGGGTAGCCGCCGTCTTCCCACGCATCCGACAGGCGCCACCGCTCGCACGCCGGACAGTAGCCCCACCGCTCGTCGAGCCGGTCGGGAGTGCTCACCGGAAGTCGGCCAGGCGGCGGTTCGGCTGCACCCGGGTCTGCACCGGCGACTGCAGCGCCGGATCGAGGTCCGCCGCGTCCGACCGCTCCATCTCGTCGAGGATCCGCCGAGCCATCACCACGGCGCCGTCCGTCTTGATGTGCACCTCGCGGTAGCCCGCATCGGGGTACGCGAACATCTCCTGCTGGCGTTCGATCGCCCACCGGTCCTGGGCGATCACTGTCGGCGCCCCGTCCACGATCGCCTCGACGAGGCTGCGCGTCGGGTCGGCCGCCCAGCGGGACCCCGCCTGGCACGACGTGGCGCGGCGCCAGACGTGGCGGTCGGCGCCCACCGGGGTGATCGTCTGGTGGAGCACGAACGACTGCTCGGCATCCGTGCCCAGCTGTCCTGGCGGCGCTACGGCGACGCGCACCCGGAAGAGGCTGGGGGCGATCATCTCGTGCAATTGCATCTGGTCTGCGATCTCCAGGCCGAAACGGTCCCGGGTCATCGGCGGGAGCACGAAGTCGTGGCGGCGGCGGACCGTCCGCAGCACCGGCGCCGGCCCGGACAGGTCCCGCTGGATCTCGACCGGCACCTGCGCGTCGGCGAGGCTGCCGATGTTCCCGTTGTGCAGCGGATAGAAGTGCGTGAGGTCGAACAGGTTCTCGATGAGGAGGCGGTAGTTGGCCGCCACCTCCATGGGTTCGGTGACGAGCGTCTCCCAGCCGGAGCCGGCGATCTCCGGCGTCGCCGGCGGCCCGCCGTCGCCGCGACCCGCCGGGTCCCCGGTCCACACCCACACCACGCCGTCCTGCTCGACGACCGGGAACGCCGCCTGGCGGGCGGTCTCGGGGATCCGCTGGGATCGCTCCGCTAGGGCCGGGATGCCGACGCAACGCCCGGAGGCGTCGTAGCAGAAGCCGTGGTACGCGCACTCCAGGCGGTCTCCTTCGAGCAGGCGCCCTTCCCACAGCGGGAAGCGCTTGTGAGCGCAGCGGGCGTCGAACGCCACCACTGCTCCGCCCTCGGTGCGCCAGGCGACGATCGGTCGACCGACGACCTGGTGGCCCTGCAGGCCGCCGGTCGGGAATTCGGCCGAGAAGCCGAGCGCATACCAGGCATTGAGGATCACGCTGCCCCCCGTCCTCGTTCGTGGCGGCGCCGCAACCGAGCTGTCTGCGGCACCGTCATCGTAGCATCGAGCCCCCGATTTGCGACCCTGATACGGCGACCGACGGCGTGCTTGCGGTTGCGGTGGGGCCGGTGGGGTGG
>JBOGGF010000062.1:0-3387 GCA_050743965.1 Acidimicrobiales bacterium | reverse complement strand
GCAACGTAGCGATCTACGCGGAGGTTCCTGGTGTGTCGACGCGCTCCAAGATGTCTCCGCGTCAGAGAGGGCTCGGAATTTCGGGGAACGTTCCCGGTTGATGGTGTCGGAGGGCCGAGGTGTACTCGACGCCCACGATGGTGCTCCGGACGGAGCTGGCGCTGACGAGCTGGCACAGGTCCAGTGTCCGCAGAATCGGTTGAAACTACTGGACGATCCGGCGCAAGCCTTCGGCGATCTCGGTGACGGATTGGTGGCCGACGGCCACGTCCATCACGAAGTCGTACACGTCGTCGTTCGACGCGCGAGTTGCCTCCACGCCATTGAGCTGTAGGAACACGGCAGTTGCCAGCCACCCAAGGCGCTTGTTGCCATCGACCAACGGGTGGTTCTTCACGAGCGACTGCAGCAGGGCCGCTGCTTTGAGCCAGATGTCGGGGTAGGCATCCTCTTCGAACGCGCTGGCCGCGGGCCGGGCGGCTGCTGACCCGAGCAGGCCGAGATCGCGAACTGGAGGCGGGTCGCCGAAAAGCTGCGTGGCAAGGGCGACGAGGTCTTCGACATCGAGGTACTCGACGTCGCTTTGCTCACCGGCCAAGGCGCTCCAAGGCCTCGGCGTGGACCTCAATCACACGCTCGGCAGCGCGGCTGACACGGTCGCGGTGTTCGGCACGCGCCACGTACTCCCGGACGGCTTGGCGGGCCGCTTCTTGCATCGAGATCCCGTCGCGGTCGGCCCTCTGCTGCAGGGCCGTTTGTTCCTCATCGGTGAGTCTCAGGGTCATCGCCATCTGTTTATGGTATCACATTGATACCGAGCTAAGGAGGGCCGACCGCCTACTTCCGGCGCTCCTCGACCTCTGACGACCGGCCGCAAGCCGATTGGCTAGCGGGACGGCGCTGTCCAACGCACAGGATTGAGAGCACAGATCGCCGTTGCTGGGCGACCGTTGAAGGCCAGCGCGTCGGCGTTACGTGATGGCGACAGCGGAACGGATGAAAGCTGCAGGCGGGACGCCAAGAGAGTCGAGACGGATATCCAAGCCCGGAGGGCCGGACAGTCAACGGTGGCCAGCGGGTGTGTCTGTCGGCGGGGTGCGTTGGACGGGCGATGACGGGATTTCAGTGCATCGGCGACCGCCATGGCCCCTTCGAGTCACGGAGCGGTGCCGACCTGCCCTACGAGAGAGGCGACCAGGTCGGCAGCGAGCGGACTAGCGGGCGCCTCGGCCCGCATCTGCTCGCCCAGATGGCAGGAGGCCTCGACGGTGTCGGGCTGAAGTGCCCGGCGCAGCGCCGCCTCGAGGCGCGCGCTGTCCATCTGGGCGAAAGGCAGATGTGCGCCCACACCAAGCCGCTCGAGACGCGAGCCGTAAAACGGCTGGTCGGCGAAGAGTGAACACACCACGGTGGGCACACCGGCTCGGGTGCTGGCCGCAATGGTGCCGGCGCCACCGTGATGCACCGCGGTGGCGCATCGGGGCAGCAGCCTCTCGTGGTCAAGGCTGCTGCTCACGCATCGCAGTTCGCCACCCAGCGACCCAGCGACACCCTCTTCAGCCTCGGCGAGTCGTCCCCATCCCGCCGAAACCAGCGACCGGCGCCCGAGGCGGCCCGCCACCTGGCGCACCATGCCCAGGGTCGCCTCAGGATCGGTGATGGGCATGCTGCCAAACCCGAAATAGATCGGCGGCTCGCCGCGGTCAAGCCACGCGTCAAGCTCGGCGTCGAGACCGTTCTCCCCGAGCGAGGAGCGCATCGCCTCGTCAGGCAACAAGAATCCGACGACCGGTCGACGGGCCAGGCGACCGTGGATTCCCGGCACAAGCGCCGGACTGTAAGCCTGCAACTCGAGCGAGCCAGCGGTTGCCAACCTTGCCGGAGTATTGCGACGAGTGACGCGAAGGCCGAGCCGCGAGCGGAGCACCCCCACGTCGTTGCGGTACCCCCGCCACCAGACGGCCTCGAAGATCTTCCCGGTGAGCATGTTGAGCGGTCCGGGCAGCGCTCGGGTCGTGACCATGATCCCAGGGTGGGCGAAGTTGGCCCGAAACGGAGCGGTGTGGAGTGAGGCCACGGGTATGTCCATGGCCTCGCCGACGCAGGCGGCGGCGTCTTCAGCAAGCACCCCGGCGACGATGACGTCGGTACCACGGCACACCTCGATGATCTGCTCCGTTGCCGACCCCCACGACTCGTGGGTGATGTTGCTGAGCGCCGCCATGAAGGCCTTCACGTCGCCTGAAGACAACCATTGCTGACCCTCACGCGATTCCAGGACCTGCTGGCTGTCGGGCCCGAAGGGGGTTGCTGTCACCCCGGCTCTCCCCGCGAACTCCAGAGTGTTCGGGGATGCGCCTATGACCACGTCGTGACCACGCGCCATCAACTCCCGCCCCAGCACGACCATAGGCTGTGTGTCCCCACGCGTCCCGGCCGTCAAAAGCACAACCCGCATGGCGATCCCCCCTGGTCAGCGCTGCTGGCCCCAGCTTCGCACAAAACGGCAACCTCGCGTAGGAGAAGGGATGACTGCCGCCGCCCCACCAGCAGAAGGCAAGACACATCCGGGACCGTCAGGCTCCGACGCGCTTGACGCGCCGTCCTTGCCATGAAGCCCGACCAGGGAGCGCATGAGCTCCGACACTTCTCCGCGAGAGGGATGATGGTACCCGGAAGGATTCGCACCTGCGCTCGGCCAGCGCAGATCAGTCACGCCGAATCGCAGAGTTCGACGAGAAAGAGCCGCCCGGAGCGACGGGTAGGTATGGCGTACACCGCCACCGAGGCTCCGGTGGTCTCACCCAAGGAACCCGCAACAGGACCCGGCAGCCACCACTCGCGACGTCAACCCTCGTTGGTGCCGCAGGCGGATCCCTGGCCGGGCGCGCGCAGGGGCTGGGGGGGATCACGGCGTCGAGCGTCTCTTGGCCCGTTACGTAGCCGTACCGCGGATGGGGGCGGACGTGCAGCGTCGGGACGCTCGGATCCGTCGGGGGGCGTGCCTTGTTGAGGATGCTGGCGGTGTTGGTGCTGGCAGGGTCCGGTGAGAACGGTCCATCGCCGCTGTCGCCGCCGAAGTCGCGATGGGGCCATCACACCTTGATCAGTTGCTCGCTCATCTCCCACAGACGGCCCGCGGACTGCGGGTCGATGGAGTGGGGCACGACGTTCTGCGAGCGGATCAGGTCGGCACCCTGGGCGTTGGGATCGGCGGCGTCGTCCAGCGGCGAGATGTCGGTGTCCTTCAGGTAGACGCCGCCGATACCGGCGAGCAGCGGGCTGGTGGCCCCGAACACGATGGTGGCGGCGCCCTGCTGCGGGGTCTTCTTCCCGCTCCTGGGGTCGATGACCGGCCGACCGGAGTCGTCGACCAGCCCAGTGGCC
>JBOGGF010000061.1:0-2763 GCA_050743965.1 Acidimicrobiales bacterium | reverse complement strand
AGCGACGAGGCGCCACCTACGAGGAGGTCGCCACCGTGCGCGGCGAGCAGCGTCACGACGTGACCTACCCCTTCCCGGTGACGCTCGTGCCGGCGAGGTTGACCGCCTGAGCCAGGCCCTCCGAGGTGACCGGCAGGGCGTTCGGGGAGACCTCGGTATGCCTGGGCCAAAGAAAAGTGGGCACCTTCTGGCGACCACTTCGTTGCTTCATCCCGAGTCTGGGTGGATGAGGAGGAGACGAGGCTCGGCTGCCGCCAACACCTGGAAGTCGTCCAAGTTGGCGGTGACGATCGGCAGCGGCGGGTCGTAGGCCAGAGCGGACGCAGCGATCCACGTGTCGTTCTGCCTCCGCTCGAAGTCGTTGGCCGTCAATTGCTGGCGGGTGAGGGAGCGAAGCCGAGCCCACTCCCACGCGACGCTCTCCATGTCCTCGTCGAGCACTTGCCAGTCCTCGTCCAGGGCGGCGGACATCTCCGCTCGATTCTCGGCTGCCACACGGGACATCTGGGTGAACGTCACCAGTTCACCGAGAACGGCGAAGTTGATGTACCGGAGCCGGGTTCCTATGAGTGCCGCGAACTCACCCATCGCCCTTCACGAAGGACAATCTGGGAGACGACGTTGGTGTCGAGAAGAAGCGGGCGGGCCGGTACTTCAGCGGGCTTCACCGGTAGAGGAGGTCGTGCAGCAAGGCACGCTCCTCGTCGCTCAGCGGTGTCTCGATGTGGTGCAGCGTCTCCGGCCTCGGCATTTCGGGCCTACCCTCCATCAGGGCAATCGAGCTGCGTCTTGGCGGCAGGGGCCGAGAGCCGAGCTTCCGTGGCTCGTGATCGAACTGGTCGGCCGCGTTCGCCATAGCACCTCCATGGTAGGGACAGTGGTCGGCATGGTCTCACCGTCGGCGCTCCCAGCGGGACCCAGCCGCTGCCCTTGCCGGAGGCTTCCAACTACGGTCGCTCGGTGGCGGGCCAGGGGGCGTGCTACTTCGAGCGGCGCTTGGTGATGGGCCGGCACAGCATGCCCCGGTCGACACCGGGGGCACCCGGCCTGGCGCCGGCGGCGAGGTGCGGGCGGCGCGTGCGGAAGGGGCCCGGCGTGGCGCAGCCACGACGGGAAGGCTCCGTGAGCGACAGGACCCGCTCCGAGCCCACCCCTGCAAGCCGCCGCGCTTCGGGCGTCAGGCGTCAGGCGAGAAGGGCCTCCACCTCGTACTGCGCGACCTGCCGGTCGTCACGATGGAGAAGCCGCGCGCTCGAGGACCTATCCGACCGGGCGGGCGGTACGTGCGTGTCCAGCAGCAGCCGCACGCTCAATGCTCGAAGGTGGCGAGCGCGTCGTCGGTGAGCGGGGCGTCGAAGTCCGGCGGCAGGACGAGGCGACCGCGGTCGGCGCCGAACGTGCGCGGTGGGCGGGCACCGACCGTCACCAGGCGTGCTACCGGCTCCCGCGCCGGGTGACGACGACTTCTCCATGCCGCCAGATCGCTGCCATGTGGGATCTCCTGGCCCATCGCTCCTTCGATACCTCCATGCGATCGTGGCAGCGACGGTGGCCGACGACCTCCCCGTGATCGAGGACGCACTGCGACGACTACTCTCTCTCGCCATTCGCGGAAACGATCCGGACGCCAACGGCTGACGCACCGGTAGCGTTGGTGCCGTGGTGCTCCGCGGCCCCGGCGTCGTCGCCTTCACCTGGGTCGACCTCCAGTCGATGCCCGACGACGGGTACCGGCGCGAGCTGGTCGACGGCCAGCTGCTCGTGACGCCGTCGCCGGTGGGACGACACCAGAACGCGGCGGCCGCGTTCCATGTCCAGCTGGCCAACGCCTGCCCACCCGAGCACAAGGTCTTCGAGGCGCCGTTCGACTGGAGAGCGAGCGACGACACCGTCCTCGTCCCCGACCTCGTGGTGTTCCGCACGCGGGACTTCGACCCCGACGGCCCGCTCACCGCCACCCCGCTCCTGGTGGTGGAGATCGGCTCTCCTTCTACCGCCCGGATCGACCGGACCCTCAAGCGCGACGTCTACGAGCGGGCCGGCGTGCCCGCCTACTGGCTGGTCGACCCGGTCGCCCCGAGCGTCACCGTGCTCGAGCGACGAGGCGCCACCTACGAGGAGGTCGCCACCGTGCGCGGCGAGCAGCGTCACGACGTGACCTACCCCTTCCCGGTGACGCTCGTGCCGGCGAGGTTGACCGCCTGAGCCAGGCCGGAGGAGGCGCCTCTGATCAGTCGCCGGGCGGCGTCCTCGTCGAGCACTTGCCAGTCCTCGTCCAGGGCGGCGGACATCTTCGTTCGCTTCTCGGCTGCCACACGGGACATCTGGGTGAACGTCACCAGTTCACCGAGAACGGCGAAGTTGACGCTCAGCGCTCGAAGCCAGCGAGCATGTCGTCGGTGAGCGGGGGGGGGCACGACGAGGCGACCGCGGTCGGCGCCGAACGTGCGCGGTGGGCGGGCACCGACCGCCACGGGGCGCGCCACCGGCTCCCCGCGCCGGGTGACGACGACTTCCTCCCCTGCGACGACGTCGTCCAAGAGCCGTGAGAGGTGCATCTTGGCGGTGTGGACACCAACGGACTTGGTCATGGACCAACGGTAGGTGGCCCGAGGAGAGAGTGCGAGGGCGGCGGCGCGGGGTGTCACGGCCACGTCGGTGATCCCGGTTCGCAGGCACTCGGCCCGTAGGCGGGCGAGCGAGAGGAGCCCCTCGGCTGCCGCCGAGGGCGGCCCGGAGCGGTCGGCCCACTCGGCCGCCACG
>JBOGGF010000060.1:0-11199 GCA_050743965.1 Acidimicrobiales bacterium | reverse complement strand
GGCACCATGACCGAGAACCGCCGCCGCTCAGTGCTGCAGCCGGGCGAGACACCGCGCACCCGCGGCGAACGGACCCGGCAGCGGGTGGCCGAGGCCCTGATCGAGCTGGTCGGCGAGGGGGACATGTCACCCACGGCCAAGTCGGTGGCCGAGCGAGCTGGCGTCTCCGTACGTCTCGTGTTCCACCACTTCGAGGACATGGACGCGCTGTACCGGCTCGCCGTCGGGGTGCAGGACGAGCGGCACTGGGCGGAGGTCCGCGAGGTACCCGCCGACGCTCCGCTGGCCGAGCGCGTCGACCGGACGATCCAACAGCGGTTGAAGCTCTTCGAAGCCGTGAGCCCCGTCCGACAGTCGCTCGTCCCCGTCCTCTCACGCAATGCCGAGCTGGCCTCCGTGGTGGCCCGGGGAGAGCAGCGACTGCGGGGGCTGCTCGAGTCGACCTTCGCCACCGAGCTCCGCCGGGACGGACGCGGCAAGAAGGAGCTGCTCGATGCCCTCGACGCGATCACGTCCTGGGAGGCATGGGACCGCCTCCGGCGGCGCCAGCAGCTCGCGCCGACGGCGGCGCGAAAGGTGGTGACGCGGACCTTGATGGGCCTTCTGGCCCCGTGAAGGTCCTCCGGACGCCCGACGAGCGGTTCGACGGACTGCCCGACTTCCCCTTCCGCCCTCACTACGTCGAGGTGCCGGCGGGGGACGCGGCGGGCGTCGCGAACCAGCTGAGGGTGCACCATCTCGACGAGGGACCGGCGGACGCCCCCGAGACGGTCCTCTGCGTCCATGGGGAGCCGAGCTGGTGCTTCCTCTATCGCAAGATGGTGCCACCGCTGGCCACCGCTGGCCACCGCGTCGTCGCCCCGGACCTCGTCGGCTTCGGGCGCTCCGACAAGCCGGCCGACCGGCGCGACTACACCTACGCCCGCCACGTCGAGTGGCTGCGGGCAGCGGTGTTCGACCGACTCGACCTGCGCGACGTCACCCTCGTGTGCCAGGACTGGGGCGGCCTTCTCGGGCTGCGGCTCGTGGCTGAGCACCCCGAGCGGTTCCGCCGGGTGGTGGTGACCAACACGGGCCTGCCCACCGGTGACGAACGGCCGAGCGACGCGTTCTTGCAGTGGCAGCGGTTCTCTCAGGAGGCGGACCACCTGCCGATCGGGTCCATCGTCAACGGCGGCACCGTCGGCGACCTCTCACCTGAGGTGATCGCGGCCTACGACGCTCCGTTCCCTGACGAGCGCTCCAAGGAGGGGGCACGCAAATTCCCGGCGCTCGTGCCGACGCACCCTGACGACCCGGCCAGCGAGGCCAACCGACGGGCCTGGGCGTCGCTGCGAACGTTCGACCGGCCGTTCCTCTGCGCCTTCAGCGACGGTGACCCGATCACCCGCGGAGCCGACCGTCTCTTCACCGCGGCGGTCCCCGGTGCCGCCGGGCAGCCCCACGTCACCGTTGCCGGTGGTGGCCACTTCATCCAGGAGGACCGGGGCGAAGAGCTCGCCGAGGTGGTCGCGGACTTCATCGCCCGCACCCCGAGTAGGTAGCGCCTCGCGCGCCCGGCGCCGATCGTACCGGTCAGCGGGGCGGCTGGGCGGGGTGGCCCGCGTCAGGGGACCAATTGAAGCAATGGACCAGCGGTCCGGCAACGCCCCAGCCGATCCGGGTGACTGAGCCCGTCGACAGGTGTAGGCGCCACGCCACCTCGTCCCCGGTCTCGAGCGCCCAGGCGACCGCCGCCTTGATCGGTGACACGTGGCTCACCACGACCACGTCGCCGCCGGTCGAGCGGGCGCCTCCGACGGCGGGGTCGTCGACGACCGGCCCGGCCGCCGAGTCGCGGGTCGAGTCGCGGGTCGAACCACCCGCGGAGCCGCCGGGGCCGGGCCGGGCCCTCCCGGCGTCCGGCGGACCGCCGCGGTCGGCGAACAGCTCCTCGCACGCGGCACGCACTCGGCGTCCGACATCGGCCAGCGACTCACCGCCCGGCGGGTGGAAGTCCGGATCGGCACGCCAGTGGCGCCACACCTCCGCCGGGACGGCGGTGAGGGCCTGGCCCTCGTGGGCGCCGTAGTCGACCTCGACCCAGCGCCTGTCGACCTCGATCGGCAGCCCAAGGTCGAGAGCCTCGGCGGTGTCCCTTGCCCGTCGCAGCGGGCTCGACACGACCCGCGCCACCATCCCGAGGTGACCGCGCAGCGCCGCCACCTGCCGGAAGCCCTTCTCGGTCAGGGGGACGTCCGAGCGACCGAGCAAGAGGCCGGCGGCGTTCGCCGTGGCCTCACCGTGACGGACCAGGACCAGCATCGCTCGCCGTCATCGGCACGAGGATCCTCCCGCACTGCTCGCAGGTCAAGACCGTGCCAGGCGGGAGCCGGCGGATCCGGTCCACTTCCCTCGCCGGCAACTCGAGGTGGCAGCCGCTGCAACGGTTCCCGACCAACCGTGCGGCACCGATCCCTCCCATCCGAGCGCGCAGCGTCTCGTAGCGGTCGAGCAGGTCCGCGGGCACGGCGGCCGCCGCAGCCACTCGGGCCGCCACCACCGTTGCCAGCTCGGCGTCGACCATCGCCTCGGCCGCCGACAGCTCGGCCCGGGCGGCATCCGCCTCGGTCGACAGGCCCGCGCGCTCGCCGTTGGCGGTGGCCAGGTCGGCGTCGAGCGGCTCCATGGCGACCATCACCTCCAGCTCGGCCTCCTCGAGGTCGGCTCGCCGAGACGTCAGGTGCCGGACCTCCTCGTCCATCGCCTGGAGATCCCGGGCGGCGGTTCCGCGGGCGGCGTACATCCGTTGCTCGATCGCTTCCCGGCGCGACGTGAGCCCCCCGATCTGCTCCTCCAGCTCGGCCTGCCGGGCGACGAGGGTGCCGCGTTGCACCTCGACGGTCGCCGTCCGAGCCCCCAGCGCCGCCAGCCGTCCTCCGAGCTCCTCCAACCGCTCCCGTTCGGGCAGCGTCGCCTTGCGCCGTTCCAGCTGGGTGATGGCGACGTCGAGGTCCTGCACTTCGAGGAGCAACGGGAGCGGCTCACCGGTGCCGGCCGCGCCGATGCCCTCCCCGTCGGTCATTGTCGGCCCCCGCCGTCCGCCGATTCCCACGCTGCCGCCCGGCGTAACGCGGCGGCGAGGCCCGGATCGGCCAGGGCCACGGCATCGTCCCACTCGAACCAGCGCACCGCCTGGCTCTCGCCGGGGGGCGGCGCCGGGTCGTCGTTGGGTCCAACGAGCAGGTAGCGCAGGTCGAGGTGGCGATGGCCCTTGGCCGCCGGGTGCACGTCGACGTGGAGGAGCACGGGCCCGGTCGACGGGTGGTCGAGCACCAGCCCGGTCTCCTCGATCGCCTCGCGCCGAGCTGCCGCCGGCGGGGACTCGCCGGGGTCGATGTGCCCGCCCGGCTGGAGCCACCGCCCGAGCCGCCGGTGGACGTGCAGGACCGTCCCGCGCCGGCCCGCGACGACGGCCGACGCCGTCACATGGGTGGGATCGGCGTCCTCGTCGTAGGGCCGGTCGAGCTGGTCGAGGGTGGCCAGGAAGGACTCGATCGACCGGCACTCGAGGTCGTCCGCCGGGCGGTGCGACGCCAGCAGCTGTCGAAGGGCGTCGACGGGCAGGGCGCCAGAGCCGGTGGCCGGGACTCCATCCCCTACCCCGGACGACACCCCGGCCGCGCCCGGCTCATCCAGTCGGTCCACGCTGCATCCCTACCACACCGTGCCGGATCAGGGCTCCGGCAGCCGCCGGTCGACCGTCGAGCGAGGAGGGGCCGAACCGGTCGTCACCGGGGCCCGGGTCGTCACCGGGGCCCGAGGGACTCCAGCCGGGCCAGGGCCGCCCCGAGCACCTCCGGCCGCTTGCAGAACGCCCAGCGCACCAGGCTGGCGCCCTCCTCGGGTTGGCGGTAGAAGACGGCGCTCGGCACGGCCACCACGCCGCAGCGCGCCGGCAGCGAGCGGCAGAAGGCGATGCCGTCCTCCTCGCCAATGGACGCCACGTCGGTCATGACGAAATAGGTGGCCGCGGGGCGGTACACACGGAGGCCGACCTTCTCGAGCCCGTCGCAGAGGAGGTCCCGCTGGTCCGCCAGGGCACGACAGAGCGGCTCGACCAGGCCCGGGGCCGCCGCCAAGCCGGCCGCCACGGCGTGCTGGAAGGGCGTGCCGCCGGCATAAGTGAGGAACTGCTTGACCGCCCGCACCGCCGCCACGAGCGGCGCCGGCCCGCACGCCCACCCGACCTTCCACCCCGTGACCGAGAACGTCTTGCCGCCCGAGGACAGGGTCACCGTGCGTGTGGCCATCCCCGGCAGGGTTGCCAGCGGCACGTGCCGGCCGTCGAACACCAGGTGCTCGTAGACCTCGTCGGTGAGGGCCAGCAGGTCCCGTTCACAGCACAGACGGGCGATCACTCCCAGTTCGTCGGGCCCGAAGACCTTGCCGGTCGGGTTGTGAGGGCTGTTGCACAGGACGAGGCGGGTGCGCGGGGTGACGGCGGCGGCCAGCTCGTCGGGATCGAACGTCCAGTCCGGCGGCCGCAACGGCACGACGCGTGCCACCGCGCCGGCCATCGCCACGCAGGCCGGGTACGAGTCGTAGAAGGGCTCGAAGAGCACGACCTCATCACCCGGCTCGCACAGTGCCAGGAGAGAGGCGGCGATGCCTTCGGTGGCACCGGCGGTGACGAGGATCTCATCCTCGGGGTCGTAGTCGAGGCCATAGCAGTCCCGCTGGTGGACGGCCACCGCGGCCCGGAGGACCCCGACGCCGGCGCCCGGCGGGTACTGGTTGGCCCCCGCCCGGATGGCGGCGGCGGCGGCGTCGAGCACGAGCCCCGGCCCGTCGGTGTCCGGGAACCCCTGGCCGAGGTTGATCGATCCGGTCTCCTCCGCCAGCTGGGACATCTCGGCGAAGACCGTCGTGGTGAACGGCTGCATCCGCTCGACGAGACCGTGGCGGTCACCGAGACGGTGGCGGTCACCCGACGGCGGCACCGGCTCCCGTGGCACTCGGTCGATGCTACCGGCCGAGCCGAAGTTGAAGATCCAACCGTCGGAGGCCACCCCCCAGTGGCCGCCGCTGTCGGGAGTGGTCGCCATGCCCACGATCGGGGCGGCCAACGGGGTCCCGGCCATCGAGTCCACTGCCTTGGCTGCACCGAACGGGTAGACCGCACCGTCCGCACCGACCTCCAGATAGCTCGAGCCCGGGTCGGGCTGGGTGTAGGTGGCGGAGCCGCCCGGTGTGACCGAGACGGTGTTCCCTGTGATCGTGGTTGTCTTGGCCAAGAGCGTGGGCGACGACATCCAGACGCCGTAGTTGACGCGGCTGATCGTGTTCCCGGTGATCTGGGTCCCGGTCACCGGCCCGACGCCCGAGTACAAGACGATGGCCGCCGTTCGGGTGAGCGGGACGCTGCTGCCACCGTCGAGGGCGTCCACCGACAGGCTGTTGCCGGTGATCTTGCTGTTGTCGACGTCCTGGAACGGCGCATGGCTGTGGACGGTCACGCCGGCGTGGCCGTTGCCGGTCAGGGTGTTGCCGCTCACCGTGTTTGTGTAGGTACCGCCACCGGGGGGCGCCGCCGCCAGCAGAACGCCCGAGTCACCGTTGTTGGACGAGACGTTGTGTGTGACGGTGTTGCCGTACACACCGGCCTTCGTCGGCTGCGGCTTTCCCTGTGTCGCCCCGAGGTGGCCACCGCTGTCGTGCTGTGGCTGGCGAGGGTGATGCTGCAGTCGGGCTTGTTGTAGACCACGTTGTTGGCGCGAAGCATGCTGGCGTGCGTCGGACCGTGCTCGTCGGAGAGCAGGAGCGCGATCGGCCCGACCCATCCCTCGGTTTGCGCGCCTTTTGCAACGGGCGCAAGCGTCTCCCTTCATCCGGGCGGCCGCTGCTGTGGGTAGCGTCAGTGCGCCGTGGCTGCTCCCCCACCCTCACCGACAGCATCGACCCTGGTCGTCGCCACCTTCAACCTGCACGCCGGCGTCGACGGGTGGGGACGGCCGTTCGACGTCGTCGCCGCGTGCCGCGGTATCGACGCCGACGTCCTCGTACTGGAAGAGACGTGGGACCCCGACGAGGGTTTGGGGCTCGCCGCGCAGATCGGCGCCGAGCTCGGGTACCACGTCGTCGAGCACGCGCTCGCCGGTGGGCGCCGGGCCGGGCCGGACCCCGGCGCGGACCACCGCTGGATGCGACCGCTGGACTGGCGGGGCAGCAGCCACGCCATCTACCTCGACAGCGAGCGACCGCTCGAACCCGGTGTGGTGAGAACCCCCCGCTACGCCCAGGCGACGACGGGGCGGTGGGGCATCGCCGTGCTCAGCCGGCACCCGCCGGCGCGGGCCGAGGTGCTCACCCTCGGCCGGCTGCCCCGTGACCGGTCCCAGCGGGCGGCCGTGATCGTCGAGGTGGCGGTCGGCGAGCACCTGCTCACGGTGGTGGGCACGCACATGTCGCATCTCTCGCACGGCTCGCCCCTGCAATTCCTCCGTCTCAACCGGCTGCTCGAGGACCGGTGCGGGTCCGCGCCGGCGGTCCTGGCGGGCGACATGAACCTGTGGGGTCCGCCGGTCACCATCCTCTTCCGGCGTTGGCGCCGGGCGCTCCGCCGGCGCACCTGGCCGGCGTGGCGACCGCACAGCCAGGTCGACCACGTCCTCGTCCGCGGACCCGTGCGGGTGCTGGCGGCGGAGGTGCTGCCCATGGCGGGTTCCGACCACCGACCGGTACGGGCCCGGCTGGCGGTGGGCGACGAGGGCTGAGCGGCGGCTGAGCGGCAACGGGTGAGCGGCGCGCGGCCGCCTGCGCGTCCTCGACCACGGCCCGCGTGCCATGCCCGGTGAGCCGCGCAGCGCCCTGGCACCGGAGCGGGCGGGGCGGCTGGTGCGGGCGGGGCGGCTGGTGCAACGGTGAGCGACCGATGGAAGGTGTTCCGGCGGACCCTGCGGGCGCGCCCCGGCGTGCCCTGCCGACCCCGGCCGCAGCGGCGCGGGCCGCCGCCGCGGTGGTGCCGACCGCCGCCTACGCATGGTTCGCCTCGGGCACGACGCCCTTCACCTGGATGGCCGACGTGACCACCGCCGTGCCAATGGTGGCGATGGTGGTGGCCGTCCTCGCCCAGCGGACCCGTCCCGAGGGGCCGTGGCGACGGATCCCCTCCGAGGACCCGCCTTCGGGCGGGACGCCCCTCCCATGGCTGAGCGTGGTCCTGCTCCTCGTCCTCACCGAGGTGGCGTCGCTCTTCGGCGGCACTCGCTCCACCCATCCCACCCTCAGCTCGCTGACCGACACGATCTTCCAGTGGCACGCCACCAAGGCAGCCGTCTACTTCGTCTGGCTGTCGCTCAGCTGGTACTTCCTCCGCCGGTGACCTGGGCCATCGGCGTCTACGGCGCGTGGGTGGCGGTCGTGGTATGGGCGCTGGTCCTCTGGTGGCTGACCGCCACGGTGCGCTCGCTCGGCGGCCACCGCGTCGCGCGGGCGGGGGCGCTCATCCGGGGGCTGACGCGCCGACCTCCCCTCCGCCTGGTCCTCGTCGTCGGTTGGATGTGGGTCGGCTGGCATCTCTTCGCCCGTTGACTCGTCGGGCGCTGCCCACCCGGCCCGCTCTGCCGGGCTCGCCCGCCGGCGAGCGCACGATCCGCTCAGGAGGGCGCCGGGCGGGCGGCGTCCTGCGGCCAGAGGTCCTCGGGCTCGCGTCCCCGGGTCTCGGGCAAGAGGAGCAGGAGGCCGACGGAAAGGACCATCGGCAGGAACACGGCGGCGGCGGCCATGGCGGCGTCGTTGGCCGACCGCCCGGCGCTGGCCACCTCGCCGAACGCCAGCAGCCCGACGACGGCCCCGAGCACGCCGGCGGCCAGGTACCAGCCGGCGACGGACGCCCGCACCTCGGTCGGGAACAGCTCGTTGGCCAGCGCGCCACCGGCCGGTGCGAACACCGCACCGGCGGTGACGCCGGCGATGTAGCCCCCGGCAAGCGCCCACGACGAACCGGTATAGGCGACGGTACCGCTCACGGCCATGACGACGACAGCCGTGGCGACCACCGGGCGCCGGCCCCAATGGTCGGCCAGCCACCGACCCGCCAGCAGTCCCGCCAGGCCGGCGGCGCCGGCGCCCACCACCATCCCGCTGGTGACAAGGCCCGAGAGGTGGAGGTAGTTCTGGGCGTAGATGAAGACGAGGCTGTTGGCCGGCCCGGTGATCACCGAGATCGAGAAGGCCAGGAGGCAGACGACGAGGAGGCGCCCGCGATAGGCGGCGGAGATCGGACCGAGCACGGGCTTGGCCTGGGCTGTGACCTCCACCCGGGCGAACCGGTCCGGCTCGACGGCCATGCGGGCGATCAGCGGCAGGAAGGCGAGCGGGATCACGGCCAGGGCAAAGATCCCACGGAACCCGAGCGAGACCTTCGCCAGGCTGTGGATGATCGCCGTCAGGCCGGCACCGACGGCATAGCCGGCCGCCACCAGGGCCACGGCACGGGTCCGCTGCCGGCTGGCGGTGAGCTCCACCGCCCCCACCTGGGCCACGCCCAGGTTCGCGCTCAAGAACGGCCGGCCGACGGCGAAAATGCCGACGAACCACCAGAAGCTCGGGCTGACGGCGGCGACGACGGTCAGTGCCAACCCGGCGGCGGCGGTGGCGATGAGGGTGGGCCGCCGGCCACAGCGGTCGGCCAGCGCCGCCAGGGGCAGGCCGCCCAGCGACGCCAGCCGGATGATCGCCAGACCGATACCCAGCATGGTGCCGGACAGGCCGACCTGGTCGGCGAACGTGGCCCCGGTGGCGACGTGCCCGAACGTCCGGGCCACGCTGCCGAGCGAAGCGACCGCGCCGAACTGCCCGAACCCGGTAGCGAAGGCGAATAGGCCGACGGCGAGCACGGCCGGTTGCGTCCAGCGGTACACCCGCAAGGCGCACGGCGCGCGTACTTCGGCCGGCGACCCGCCATCACCGCCGCCATCACCGCCACCGCCACCGCCATCGACTCCGCCACCGCCGGCACCGGTGTCGGGGCGAGACCGCATCGTCCTGCACGCTATGCGGCCCGGGTCGGCGAGCGGTGCTAGAAGTGACCGGGTGAGCGTGCCGATGGTCGATATCGAGGGATGCCGCCGGTCCCATCAGGTGCTCCTCGAGCGGCTCGCCGGCTTCACGGAGCAGCAGGCGCGATCCGCGAGCCTGCTCCCCGACTGGTCGGTCGCCCACGTGCTCACCCACGTCGCCCGCAACGCCGACAGCGTCGTGCAACGGCTCGAGGGCGCCGTCCGCGGCCTCATCATCGACCAGTACGAGGGCGGCTATGCCGGGCGGGCGGCGGAGATCGCCGCCGGTGTCGACCGCTCGCCCGCCGCGCTGCTCGACGACGTAGCCGAGTCGGCGACCCGGCTGGAGGCCGTCTGCCTCTCGATCCCCGAGGCGGCCTGGGAACGACCGGTCCGCGACGTCACCGGGGCCGAGCGACCGGCCCGCACGATGATGCTGAGCCGGTGGCGTGAGGTGGAGGTCCACCACGCCGACCTCGGTCTCGGCTACCGGCCAGAGGACTGGCCCGGCGAGCTGATCGTCGCGTGGTTGCCACGCGAGCTCGAGCGACTGCCCCAGCGGACCGATCCGTCGCACCTCCTGGCGTGGGCGATCGGCCGAGCCGACGCACCCAAGCTGCCGTCCTGGTAGTCGGCCGCGGTGGCGGAGGAAGGCCCACCAATACCGCGAGACGCGACGGCTATCGAGCAGCGATCACAGGTCGAGCCGACCATTTGCGGACCTGGATGGGAGTGGCGCACAGGCTGTCCAGAAAATCGCGGACGGTCGACTCGGCCAGCCGGTGCAACACGAGCTGGTCGGCGATCCTCCCGAGCGCACCTGCCGGCGGCTCGTAGCGCCCCCGAAGCGCGAGGGCGGTCTGATCGGGGCCGAACGGCGCGGCCTCGAGATCGGCGTCGAGGCGCGGGAACAGCGATGCTCAGCCTGCCGCCTACCACGAGAACGCGACGAGCTCGCCCTCTGCCTGCGCCCGGACCGGACCGGGACGCACCTCGACCGTCTTGGCCAACCCTCTTCCAGCTCGCCGGCGAGCTGGCCCACCGCGACGCTCACGGTGTAGGGCAGCGAGAGTTACACCTCGTGGGCGCGGCATTCACGGTCGGCCTTGGCCTTCTTCGGCGTCGTCCGGCCGGTGTTCCCGGCGCGGCGCGCCGTCGTCTGGTAGTTCTTCATGTTGGCGGTCCATTTCCTGATCGGATGTCTTGATCGGACCCGACACCTACCACTCGGCAGGCATCAGGCGGGGGCCTCCTCAACTTCCACGTTCAGCGGGACAACCTCCGAACCTATGATCGCCCCTCCGACAAGCCCGGTCGGCGGGGTTCGGGGACACCTACTCGGCGTGCGAGGCTGATGCCCGCAGGAGCGGCAGGGCCGCTCCGGATAGGGTCCCGTTACCGGTCAGCTCATCGGGCGGGTGCTAGGGGAACGCGTCCCAGCGATCCTGGCGAGCGGCTTGTGGCTGGTCTGTGTGGCGCCCGGTGGTGATTCCTCGGTGACTGGGAAGGATCATCCCTGTCTGTTGCCAGTTGTTGGACCACCTGAGCATCCACCTGCGCCGGCCGGACGGCAGTTCGGCTGGGCCTCCAAACACCGTGCGGAGAAGGCCCCATGGCGTTCAGGGAGGTATTGGTGGTCCAGGTCAAAGAGGTGCTGCGACGGTGGCTCGACTGTGACGGCGAACGACCGGCTGCGCGCTCGGTCGGGATCGCGCACTCGACCGCGCGCAACTACATCTGCGCCGCGATCGAGCTCGGCGTCGACCGAGCCGGCGGGGAGGAACAGCTCACCGACGAGCTGATCGGCCAAGTCTGTGAGCGCGTCCGTCCTCACCGCACCGACGGCCATGGCGAGAGCTGGCAGGCACTCTTCGCGGAGGAGACGCAGATGAAGCAGTGGGTCGACGACGGGCTCACGGTCGTCAAGGTCGGCATTCTCCTCCGACGTCGCGGCGTGGAGGTGCTGCACCGCACCCTGGCGCGCTTCTGCGTCCAGCGCTGCGAGGCTGGGCGCAGGAAGTCGACCGTGCGCGTCGAGGACCCGCCGCCGGGGCGAGAACTGCAAGTGGACTTCGGAGGGCTCGGTCTCATCCCAGACGGCGAGCGGCGTCGGGTGTGCCAAGCGCTCATCTTCACGGCGTGCTTCAGCCGGCACATG
>JBOGGF010000059.1:0-2216 GCA_050743965.1 Acidimicrobiales bacterium | reverse complement strand
CGCCGGGGGCCAGGGGCTCATTGTCGGTCGCAAGTCATTCCAGCGCCCGACCGACGAGGGGGCGGCCCTCATCCACGCCATCCAGGACGTCTACCTCGATCCCAAGGTGACGATCGCCTGACCGGGGGCCGCCCGGGCTCTCCGCACCTCGGCGCGGCGGCCCACGCCGGCGGGGCTCGGCCTGGGAGGGAAGGCCGGAACCGGTCGACGAGTCGTGGCGGTCGGCGAGGACGTTGGTGTCGACCAGGGGGCACGGCGGTGGAGGTCGTCGCCGGACCATTCCCGGTCATGGGCTCCCCGCACCACGGGTCGCGTCGCGTTGCCGCTGGCGGTTGGTGGCGGCATCGAACAGCCGCAGGCGCCGCCCGGTGTCGACCGGCGCCCGCCGACCGGTGCCCGGGACGACGCCGATCGCCCCGCCGGCGGGCAGCCGGTCGATCTCCGGACCGGGCTCGATCCCGTACCGCCGGGCGATGGCCATGGGGATCGTGACCTGGAGCTTGGTCGTCACCCTTCATATGGCTTTGCCATACAAGGATTTGTCCGTGACGCCCTCGACGGCGAGGCGTCCGGATCCTGGGTGATGGCGGACGACGGCGACGTCCACCGCTGGGACCGGGGCCGGGCGGTAGCGTCGGCGGCGTGGGGGGGACCATCGCCGACGTCCTCGCCGAGCTCCGGCACCGCTACCCGGGCGCCCGGGACCGGGGCACGGCCTTCGAGCTGCTGGTCCAGCGCTACCTCCGCACCGACCCGATGTACACCGAGCAGTTCTCCCGGGTGTGGCTGTGGACCGAGTGGCCGGACCGCCCGCCGGTGGCCGACACCGGGATCGACCTGGTGGCCGAGGTGGCCGGCGGCGGGCTGTGCGCCGTCCAGTGCAAGTGCTTCGACGAGGACCACCAGCTCCAGAAATCGGACATCGACTCCTTCTTCACCGAGTCGGGGAAGCGCCCGTTCACCCAGCGCCTGATCGTCTCCACCACCGACCGCTGGTCGGTCCACGCCGAGGAGGCCCTCGACGGCCAGCAGGTGCCGGTGGCGAGGATCGGGCTGGCCGACCTGGCCGCCAGCGCCGTCGACTGGTCCGCCTTCTCACTCGACCAGCCCGACCGCATGCAGGTCCACGCCAAGAAGCACCCCCTCCCTCACCAGGAGGCGGCGGTGGCCGACGTGATGGCCGGCTTCGAGGCGCACGACCGGGGCCGTCTGGTCATGGCCTGCGGCACCGGCAAGACCTTCACCGCCCTCGAGATCGCCGAGCGGGTGGCGGCCGAGCGGGTGGCGGCCGGGGCCACCGGCCCGGCCCACGTCCTCTTCCTCGTCCCGTCGATCTCGCTGCTCAACCAGACGCTGCGGGAGTGGACCAACGAGGCGTCCCTGCCGATGCGCTGCTACGCCGTGTGCTCGGACACGAACGTCGGCAAGCGCAGCGGCCGGGCCCCGAGCGAGGACCTCCGGGTGCACGACCTCGCCTTCCCGGCCACCACCGACGGCGCCACCCTGGCCGGCCAGGTGATCCGGGGCGGGGCCGGCGTCGAGTTGGTCGTCATCTTCTCCACCTACCAGTCGATCGGCGCCGTGTCGGCGGCCCAGGCCGCCGGGGTGCCCGAGCTCGACCTCGCCATCTGCGACGAGGCGCACCGGACCACCGGGGTGACGCTGGCCGGTGACGACGAGTCGGCCTTCGTGCGGGTGCACGACCAGCAATTCCTCCGCGCCCGCCGCCGGCTGTACATGACGGCGACGCCCCGGCTGTTCAGCGCCACAACCAAGGCCCAGGCCGCCGACGCCGACGCCGTGCTGTGCTCCATGGACGACGAGGCGCTCTACGGGCCCGAATTCCACCGGCTGGGCTTCGGCCGGGCCGTCGAGGCGGGGCTTCTCAGCGACTACAAGGTGCTCGTCCTGAACGTCGACGAGGACCACGTGGCCCGCTCGCTCCAGGCACCCCTGGCCGACGAGCACAACGAGCTGGCGCTGGACGACGCGGCCAAGATCGTCGGCTGCTGGAACGGCCTGGCCAAGCGGGGCAACCTGGTCCTCGTCGGGGACGGCTACGGCGCCGACCCGCAGCCCATGCGCCGGGCGGTGGCGTTCTCGCGCAGCATCAAGGACTCGAAGCTCTTCACCTCCCGCTTCGCCGGGATCATCGGCACCTACACCGCCGAGCACACCGGCGACCAGGCGGGCGATGACTTCCTGCGCTGCGAGGT
>JBOGGF010000058.1:0-10364 GCA_050743965.1 Acidimicrobiales bacterium | reverse complement strand
GTACCAGCCCGGTCCCCAGTGGATCTCGGGAGCCTCGTCGGCCGCCGCCGCCAACAAGGTGAGCGAGCTGACCAGCTGGCTCCGCTCGGGGACGGGGATGGCCTCCAGCATGTCGCGCACTTCGGCCCGCCGGCGCTCGATGACGTCGGCCACGATCGTGCGTCCCGCCGGCGTGATGGTGAGCTTGACCTCGCGACGGTCGAGCTCGTCGCGGGTGCGTGAGACGAGGTTCTTGCGCACCAGGCGGTCGCACATGCGCGTCGCCGTCGACGGGCTCACGTTGAGGGCTTCGGCCAAATCTGCCAGTCGGCGGGGGCCCTCGTAGGTGAGCACGACCAGCGTGCGGTACTGCGGCAAGGTGACGTCGTGGGGGTTGCCGGCGAGGGACCGCACGGCGATGGCGACCATGGCCCGGCTGGCGAGGATGATGGCGCCGATCACCTCGTCGTCGCTCGGGACGGCGCTGTCACGGGGGGCTGCGCCCTCGGCCGGAGCGGCGGCACGGTCGTCACCACCGACCGCGGCGCGCTTCTTGGGGCGTGCCGCCGGAACAGTGTCGGTGAGCCCCACGGGCCAGAGTATTGCCGATGGGCGTGCGTCACGCCCGGGCCGGCCGAGAGCCGCTACCCGCCGCCACCGGGTGGGCCCGTCGGCGAGGACGGCGTGTCCGGCGGCGTGTCTGCGGGCGAGGTCGGTCTGCCGCCCACGAGGAAGGCGTCGAGCGTCCGGCGCGCCTCGTCCATGCGACCCTCGCGCACGAGCTGCGGGAGCGGGCCGTCGAGCAGCGCAGCCCAGTCGAGCGACGAGGTCGGCCGGCCCTCGTCCTGGAGCCGCCGGCGCGCCTCGCCCAGGAGGTCGCACAACGTGCCCAATCCGGGATCGAGGGCGCCGGCGGTCCTTCGCCGCAGCCACGCCGCGAGGGCCGGGCTGACGCCGCCGGTCGACACGGCGACGCTGACCGGACCGTCGCGGTGGATCGAGGGAAGGAAGAACGTGCAGTGCTCGGCGTCGTCGGCGCAGTTGACCCAGATCCCCGCCGCCTCGGCGTCCGCGGACACCGCATGGTCGACTTCCGGCATGCCGGTGGCCGTGACGACGAGCCGGTAGGCAGCCGCGTCACCATTGCGATAGCGCCGCAGCACGAGCGTCACCGCCGCGCTCGTGGCGAGTGAGGAGACCTCCGGCCCGGTCTCGGGAGTAATGACCGTGACGCACGCACCGCACTCCACCAAGCCGGCGGCCTTGCGAGCAGCGACTGACCCTCCGCCGACGACCAACACCGGGCGGCCGGCGACCATCAACGACACCGGGTAGGGCTGCGCCACCGTCAGGTCGGCGGTGCGGCGAGGTCGGGAACACCGACCATCCCGGCGGCCACGGTGGCGTTGGTCGCCTCGTCCACCAGCACGAAGCTGCCGGTGATGCGGTCCTGCCGGTACGGGTCGACAGCCAGAGGCACGGCCGTCGCAAGCGTCACCACGCCGATGTCGTTGTCAGCCAAGTCTGCGGCGTCCTGGAGCACCAGGCGGTTGACGTCCAACTTGGACCTGATCGCCGTCACCCGAGCGGGGGTGGTGCGGGTCGTGTGCTTGACCCGCAACCGGTTCCCGGCCGAGAGCGGCTTCGGCGCGAACCAGCAGACCGTCGCATGGAGCTCACGTGCCACCTCCGGAGGGTCGTCGGCCGCCGCCACCATGTCCCCGCGCGAGACGTCGAGGTCGTCAGCGAGCCGCACCGAGACCGAGAGGCCGACCGGCGCCTCGTCCAGCGGTCCGTCGTACGTGGCCACCTCGGAGACCTCGGTCTCCCAACCTTCCGGGAGGACGATCACCCGCTCGCCGGCGCGCAATGGCGCGCCGTTGACCATGCCGGCATAGCTCCGGCCACCGCCGGGGTGTCGGAGCACCCACTGGACAGGGAGCCTGGCACCCCCTGCGCGGGCCGCCCAGCCACCGGCCGGCGCGCGTTCGAGCATCTCGAGGACGCTCGGGCCGTCGTACCATGGTGCGACCCCAGAACGTTCGACCACGTTGTCGCCGAAGAGCGCGGAGACCGGTACGACGGTGCACGAGGTGACGCCGAGGCGACCGGCGAGCTCCCCCATCTCGTCCGACACCTGTCGGTATGCAGCCTGGTCCCAGGCGGTCAGATCCATCTTGTTGGCGCACACCACGAACTGGTCGACGCCCAAGAGCGCGGCGATGCAGGTGTGCCGTCGGGTCTGCTCGCTGAGGCCCTTCACCGCATCGACGACCAGGAGCGCCAGGTCGGCGGTCGACGCCCCGGTCGCCATGTTGCGGGTGTACTGGACATGGCCGGGACAGTCGGCGATCACGAACTTGCGGGTGGGCGTGGCGGCGTATCGGTAGGCGACGTCGATGGTGATGCCCTGGTCGCGCTCGGCCCGCAGGCCGTCAGTGACGAACGACAGGTCGACCTCGCCGAGGCCCCGGCGGGCGGAGGCGTCGGCCACCGCCGCCACCTGGTCGTCGAAGAGCTGGCGGGTGTCGTAGAGAAGGCGGCCGATGAGGGTCGACTTGCCGTCGTCGACCGAGCCGACGGCGGCGAAACGCAGCAGGTCCATGCTGCCGGGTGCCGTGCCGACCGGACTGGCCCTGCCCGTCGCGTTCCCGTTCCCGTTGGTGCTCCGGTCGGCGGGCACCGGCCGGTCGGCGACGCCCTCGCCCGGCGTCACCCTAGAAGTACCCTTCGCGCTTGCGGTCCTCCATGGAGGTCTCGGAGAACCGGTCGTCGGCCCGCGTGGCTCCCCGCTCGGAGATCCGGGAGGCCGCCACCTCGGCGACGATCTCCTCCACCGAAGTCGCAGCGGAGCGCACCGCCCCGGTGCAGGTGGCGTCGCCGACGGTGCGGAACCGCACCGTCTCGGTCCGGGCTTCCTCGTCCGGTCCGGGCTGCACCCACTGACTGAGGGCCAGCAGCATCCCGTCGCGCTCGACCACCTCCCGGCGGTGGGCGTAGTAGATCGGCGGCAGGGCGATCCGCTCCCGGGCGATGTACTGCCAGATGTCGAGCTCGGTCCAGTCCGACAGGGGGAAGGCCCGGAGGTGCTCGCCCGGCCGGACCTGGCCCTGGTAGAGGTGCCACAGCTCCGGACGCTGGCGCTTGGGGTCCCACTGGCCGAAAGTGTCGCGGAACGAGAGCACCCGCTCCTTGGCCCGGGCCTTGTCCTCGTCGCGGCGGGCACCGCCGAAGCAGGCGTCGAAACGGTGCTCGGTGATGGCGTCGAGCAGGGTGGTGGTCTGGAGCCGGTTCCGGCTCCCGCCCGGGCCGGGATCCGGCACCCGTCCGCGGTCGATCGACTCCTGCACGCTCGCCACCAGGAGCTGCTCGTCCAGCTCGGCCATTCGGCGCTCGCGGAACTCGAGCACCTCGTCGAAGTTGTGCCCGGTGTCGACGTGGAGCACCGGGAAGGGGAAGCCCGCCGGCCGGAAGGCCTTCACCGCCAGGTGGAGGAGGACGGCGGAGTCCTTGCCGCCGCTGAAGAGCAGGACGGGTCGCTCCGATTCGGCCGCCACCTCGCGCATGACGAAGATGGCGTGCGACTCGAGCAGGTCGAGGTGGTCGATGGAGCGACCGGTGACCGGGCTCTGGCTGGTAGACGTGTCGGTGGTCGTCATCTCGAGTTCCTTCATCGGCAGGCGGGCGGCTCCGCTGAAACCTGACCGATTTAGTCATGTATACTCGGCGCCGGGCACCCTTACAAGTCAGCGTCGATGCGGAAGGACGGGACCGGTGACCGACTCCACCACTACAGCGCCACCCGCCGAGCTCGTGGCCGAGCTGGCCGAGGCCAACTATCGGCTCGAGACCGCGCCCGCCGGGAAGGTGGTCGAATGGGCGGTCGACCGTTTCGGCGCCGACCTGGTCCTCGCCGCCTCCTTCCAGGACGTCGCGCTCGTCGACCTCGCCGTCCAGGTGGACCCGACCGTCGAGGTGGTCTTCCTCGACACCGAGGCGCACTTCTCCGAGACGCACCAGTTCGTCGAGGAGGTACGTGCCCGGTTCGGGCTCAATCTCACCATCACCACCCCCGGACCCGAGGCGGCCGCCTGGCCGTGCGGCTCGGCGCGATGCTGCGAGCTGCGCAAGGTGGCGCCACTGCGCCGGTCGCTCGCCGGCAAGCAGGCGTGGCTGACGTCGCTCAAGCGCTCGGACGCCACCACCCGGACGGCGGCGCCGATCGTGTCGTGGGACCCGGCCTTCGGTCTGGTCAAGATCAACCCCCTCGCCACCTGGACCGACGACGACGTTGACGGCTACCTGCGGGACCACGCCCTGCCGATCCACCCGTTGGTGCCCCAGGGCTACCTGTCGATCGGCTGTGCCCCGACCACCCGGCCGGTGCAACCGGGTGAGGACCCTCGAGCCGGGCGGTGGGCGGGCACGGGCAAGACCGAGTGCGGCTTGCACGAGGCGGGCTAGCGGTGCCCCGCGACCACGACGACCCGTACGGCATCCAACAATTCCGTGGGCGCGAGCGCGCCCTGCGCTTCGTCCGCCCCTACCGTCACATCGGCGAGCTCAACCCGATCGAGCAGCTCAAGCTCGACCGGCACCCTTTCGAGGTGGCCCGGTCGATCGTCGAGCAGTACTCGAAGGAGGGTGTCGGCGCTCTCATGAAGGTCCCGGGAGAGATCGAGCGGCTCAAGTGGGTCGGTCTCTACCCCCAGCGGCAGGGGGGCGACGCCTTCATGATGCGCATCAAGGTGCCCGGCGGGGTGCTCACCGCGCCCCAGGCCCGGGAGATCGGCATCGCCGCCGAGGCGTTCGCCGAGGGCCCCGAGGACAGCGCGGTGTTCGGCAACCGCTACGCCGACCTCACGACCCGCCAGAGCATCCAGTTGCACTGGCTCCGTATCGAGGACGTGCCGCGCGTGTGGCAGCGCTTCCACGACGTCGGGCTCACTACCGTCCAGGCGTGCGGCGACTGCGCCCGCAACGTGACCTCCTGCCCGGTCGCCGGCATCGACGCCGACGAGGTGCTCGACGCCCTGCCCGTCACCCGCGCCATCTCGGCCTTCTTCACCGCCAACCGGGAGTACGCCAACCTCCCCCGCAAGTTCAAGGTCGGGATCACCGGCTGCCTCGAGGACTGCGCCCGGGTCGAGATCGACGACATCGGCCTGTGGCCCGCCCGCGCCGGCGACGGGTCGACGGGCTTCAACGTGCTGGTCGGGGGCGGGCTCTCCGACGGCGAGCGGCTGGCATCCGACATCGACGTATTCGTCACGCCCGAGCAAGCGGTCGAGCTCACCCGTGGCATCGCCCAGCTGTTCGGCGAGCTCGGGAACCGCGAGCACCGCGGGCTCGCCCGCATGCGCTACCTCGTCCAGGAGCTGGGGCCCGAGGCGTTCCGCGATGAACTGGCCGCTCGGGTGGGCTTCGACCTCGCCCCGGCAGGCGAGGAGCTGACCCGGCGGTACCGGGGCGACCACGTGGGCGTCCACGCCCAGAAGCAGCCCGGCCTCCTCTACGTCGGCTGCAACGTGCCGGTGGGCCGGCTGCACGGCATCGACCTGGTCGAGGCGGCCCGCCTGGCGGAGGCCTACGGCGACGGCACCGTCCGGCTCAGCGTCGACCAGAACTTCGTCCTCGCCGGGATCCCCGAGAAGCGCCTCGACGACCTCCTGGCCGAGCCGCTCCTCCAGAACTACTCGCCGTTCCCCGGGCCCTTCGCCCGCGGGGTGGTGACGTGCACGGGCAGCGAATTCTGCCGGTACGCGGTGGTCGAGACGAAGGAGCGCGCCGTCAAGTGGGCACGTGCCCTCGACGCCCGCCTCGAGGCGGAGAAAGCGGCGGGCGCCGAAGGCGCCGCCGACGGGCAGACCGCCGGTGGGAAGACCGCCGGTGGGAAGATCGCCGGTGGGAAGATCGCCGACGGGGACCGCCCCCACGCAGATGGAAGGGCCGCCGACCAGGGCGTCCTGCGCGTCCACTTCTCGGGCTGCTCGGCCTCCTGTGCCCAGCCCCAGATCGCCGACGTCGGGCTGCGGGGCGACATCGCCCATGTCGGCGAGCACATCGAGGAGGCGGTCGACATCGGGCTCGGCGGGTCCCTCGGGCCCGAGGCCGGCTTCATCCGCTGGGTGGCCGGCTCCGTGCCCGCCGGCCTGGTGCCCGACGTGCTCGCCCGCGCCTACACCCGGTACGAGGCCGAGCGGCGGGGCGACGAGCCGTTCCACCGATGGGTCCGACGGAGCTCGCTGGAGGAGCTGCGGGAGATGGTCGACGACCGTCAAGGAGCGCTGCGATGAAGCGGTACCGGCTGCGCGAGCAGATGAACGGCATCCCCGAGCCGCCCGGGAAGGTCTGGTTCTGGGAGCTCGAAGCGGGGGTGATCGACGCCGGGCGCTGCATCCAGTGCGGCACGTGCGTGGCCGCCTGCCCGTCCAATTCGATCGGCGTCCACGAGCTCACCGGGCTGCCCGAGTTGGTGAAGATGTGCACGGGATGCTCGCTCTGCTGGGACTTCTGCCCCCGCGGCGGGCTGCGCTATGAGGCCCTGTGGCCACCGTCGACCCCCGGAACCGAAGGGATCCCCGTCACGGACGGCTCGGACGGCACGGACGGCATGGACGGCTCCGAAGGCGAGGTGGTCGCCACCGAGACCCGCTCGGACCCCTCCGACACGTACTGGAAGATCACCGGTGGCCCCCCGGGCGACGGCCTGGGATCGGTGGTCGAGCGCTACGCCGTACGGGCCTCGACCAAGCCCGACGGGGCCCAGGACGGCGGGGCGGTCACCGCGCTCCTGAGCGCCCTGCTGGCCGCGGGCGAGATCGACGGCGCGCTCGTGTCCAGGCCGAGTGACGACCCCGACGAGCCGTGGAAGGGCGTGCCGACCATCGCCACCACGCCAGCCGAACTGGTCGCCGCCGCCGGCAGCTTCTACAACCAGACGATGGGCCTGGCCGAGCTCGACCTGTCGCGCTACTCGCTGCCGGCGAAGCCCCGGCTGGCGGTGGTCGGCACGGCGTGCGAGGTCCAGGGCATCCGGGCGATGCAGGCGCGGCGGTGGTCGACCGGCGCCCACCGCGTCGACGCGGTGGTATTGACCGTCGCCCTCATGTGCACGAAGAGCTTCGACTACGAGGGGCTGATCCTCCGGGAGCTGCGAGACCGCCGTAACATCGACCTCGAGCGCGTGAGCAAGGTGGACGTGATCCGCGGCCGCATGATAGTCGAGTACCGCGACGGCGAGATCGCCGTGGACGAGCCGATCAAGGAGTTCCACGGCGTGGCGCTGAAGGGCTGCGACGAGTGCGCCGACTTCCTCGGCCGCAGCGCCGACCTGTCGGTCGGCAGCGTCGGGTCGATGGACGGGTGGACGAGCGTGCTGGTGCGGACCGAGCGCGGCCGCCAGGCCTTCGGGACGGCGAGGGCCAAGCTGGACGTGCGGGACATCGACGACGTCGACGCACTGCTGCGCCTTGACGGGCTGGACAAGCGGATCGCCCTGCGCTCGCTGCAGCGCAAGTTCGACCCGGACGCCCCGCTCTTCATCGACTACGAAGAGCACGTGCGCAACTACGAGGGGACCGACCGCCAACCGGTGCTCATCCGCAGGTGATGGCTCGTCCCGCCGCCTCGGGCGAGCGCGAGTCGCGGGCGGGCGAGCCGCCTGGCGGCCCGTCCAACCCGGTCGCCCCGGGACCGGGTCTCGGAGCGGAGTTGAGCTCGGCGGCAGCGGAGTCGGGTGACGGCTCGGGTTCGGCCGCGGAGTCGGGTCCGGATTCGGCGGCGGTCTCGGGCGCGGGGGCCGCGATGCCGCGGCTGCACCTGCCCGACGAGCCGACCGCCCTCGGTGAGCGGTGGCGGGCCGCAGTGCTCGACGGGGTGCCCCTGCCCGAAGTGGTGGGCGGCTCCGGCGGTGTGGCCCCGTGGCTCTGGTCGCGCTGGTCGGTGCTGGCGGCGCGGGGAATGGACGAGGCCCGCTTCACCGAGGTCGTCGCCGGCTACCGCCGCGAGGTGTGGCTGTGGCTGGTCGGCGACCGGACGTGGGAGCAGTGCTGCGCCGGGCTGATCGGGCGGGTCGGCCGGCGGCTGCCCCGGTGAGCAGCGCGGGGCCGGCGCCCGGGCAGGGTCCGGTGGTGCGGCTCGAAGGCGTGTCGGTGGTGCGAGACGGCCGGCCGATCCTCGACGGCGTCGACTGGTGGGTGGGAGCGGGGGAGCGCTGGGTGGTTCTCGGCCCCAACGGCTCGGGCAAGACGACCATGTTGCAGGTGGCCGGGGCCCGACTTTGGCCGTCCGCCGGCGTCGTCGAAGTGCTGGGGGCCCGCCTGGGGCATGTCGACGTCCGCACGCTGCGACCGCGGATCGCGTTGGTGAGCGGCTCGGTGGCCCGCCAGCTGCGCCCTGACCTGACGGTGCGCGACGTGGTCGTGACCGGCCGCTACGGCGCGCTCGAGCCCTGGTGGAACGAGTACACCAACGAGGACTACGCCCGGGCCCAGGCGCTCCTGACCGAGGCCGGCGTGGCGGCCATCGCCGAGCGGACCTTCGCCGTGGTCTCGGAGGGGGAGCGCCAGCAGGCCCTCCTCGCTCGGGCACTGATGAGCAGCCCGGAGCTGCTGCTCCTCGACGAGCCGGCGGCCGGGCTGGACCTCGGGGCCCGCGAGCGCCTGGTCCTGCGCCTGGGGACGCTGGCCGACGACCCGCACGTGCCGCCGGTGGTCCTAGTGACTCACCACACCGAGGAGATCCCCCCGGGCTTCACCCACGCCGCACTGGTTCGCGGGGGTCAGGTGCTCGCCGCCGGCCCGCTCGAGTCGGTGCTCACGGCCGACGCCGTGTCCGCGTGCTTCGGGGTCCGTGTCCAGGTCGGACGGGACGGCGCCCGCTGGTGGAGCCGAGCGACGCCCTGACGGTCGGGACGCGGTCCGCCGGTGGTGGTCCACCGGGCGTTGCACCACGGTCCCTACGATGGTCCGTCGACGGTCTCGGTGGCTACCTGTGGCGGTCCCTTCGACGGCTCCTTGGCGGTCTTGCGGCGGTCCGGCGGCGGTTCGGCGTCGGTCATCCGGCGTTCTCCCTGCGCTCATGGGCACCTCTTGCCAAGCGGGGCGCCGGACAGGTACAAGTACGGGCGGAGGGGTTGCGCTGACGATGTCGACGATGGGGCACTCCTGAGCATCCACCACTGCTGATCGAGCCCTCAATAGGGTTTTCGACCAAGGAAGGTAGGTCCTAGGGAGTGACGCTTTTGGTCGTCTTGATCCTCGTCGTGCTGTGGGTCGCCGTCCTTGGCCCTCGCATCGTCAGGAGGCTCCGGGAGCGGGAGCCCCTGGGGTCGGTCGATTCCTTCTACCACGAGCTGCACCTTCTCGACCGCGCCGCTCCCAAGACCGTCGCCCCGGCCAACCGGCTGGAGACGGCGTACGCCGGTCGGATGGTGCCGGGCTCGAGCGGCTACCCCTCGGTGTCGAGCATGCCGGGCCGCCCGAGCCTCACGCTCCTGCCTCCGGTCGGAGGTGGCGGTGGCGGTGGCGGTGGCGGTGGCGACGAGGCCGACATGGCCGACGAGGTCCTCGCCCGCCAGGAGCGCCTCGGGGTGCCGGCCAACCAGGCCCTTGCCGCCCGCGACCGGGCATATCGGGCACGCCAAGGCCGTCGCCGGCGGCGGGACGTCCTCCTCGCCCTCCTGGCGACCGTCCTCGTAACCGGCCTGCTCGGCACGATGCACTCCTTCCGGGTCCTGTGGGACCTGACGGCGCTCTCGGGGATCCTGCTCGTGGCCTATCTCGTACTGGCCGTGCGAGCACAGCAGGTGGTGGCCGCGACCCGCCCCCGTCGGCCGGTGGCCCGACCCGCTCGGCCACCTCGCTCGTCTCGGCCGACATCCGAGCGGCGGCGGGTCGACCGTCGGAACGCGGTGGCGGGCTACGGCGCCGTCGCCCGTGTGGGATGGGCCGACGACGATGGCTACGGCTATCCCGAGAGCGACGGATATGGCTATGCCGAGGACCAGCGCTTCAGCAACGGCGCCGTCGGGGGCTATGGCGCCGAGCTTGTCTACGGCGAGGGTTATGCCGAGGAGCGGTACGACGCGGAGCTCCTCGTCACAACGGCCCGCGCCGGCTACCCCGGTGCATGGGACGAGGACCCCTACGACGCCCCGCAGCGGGTGGCCGTCGGCGTCTGACCGGGCGTCGTCGCAGCCCCGATCGATCCGGCGGCTGTGCGGCGGGCGGCTATCCTGGGGATCGCCTCGGGGGTGTAGCTCAGTTGGTAGAGCGCTACGTTCGCAATGTAGAGGCCGAGGGTTCGAGTCCCTTCACCTCCACCACATCGCCGTATTCGAACTTCGGCGAAGAAAAGAGCAAGTCGAAGGGCTCCTTGTATGC
>JBOGGF010000057.1:0-12060 GCA_050743965.1 Acidimicrobiales bacterium | reverse complement strand
GGGCGTCGACCGCCTCCTGGAGCATGCGCTTCTCGTTGCGGACGATGATCTCCGGCGCGCCCAGCTCGAGCAGCCGCTTCAGCCGGTTGTTACGGTTGATGACGCGACGGTAGAGGTCGTTCAGGTCGCTGGTCGCGAACCGGCCGCCGTCGAGCTGCACCATCGGGCGCAGGTCGGGCGGGATCACAGGAACCGCCTCCAAGATCATCGCCCGCGGGTCGTTGACCCGCCGGGCGTTCTCGTCGCGCCGGTTGAAGGCGGTGACGATCTTGAGCCGCTTGATCACCTTCTGCCGGCGCTGGGCCGACAGAGGCCGCCGACCGTCGGTGGCGTCGATCATCTCGCGCAGCTTGATCTCTTCGGCATCGAGGTCGATGCGGTCGATGAGCCGCTGGATGGTCTCGGCTCCCATGCCGCCCTCGAAGTAGTCCTCGTAGCGGAGCTGCAGCTCACGCCAGAGCAGCTCGTCCTCGAGGATCTTGCGGGCGTGGAGGCTCTTGAGCTCGTCGAGGGCCCGCTTGGCCAGCTCGATCTCGTCGTCGGCGCGCTCACGCAGCGCCCCAATCTCCTTCTCGGCGCCCCGCTGGCGGGCCTTCACTTCGGCATCCCGGGCGCCCTCGGACTCGAGCTGGGCCAGCTCCACCTCGAGGGCCTTGAACCGGCGGTCGATCTCGAGGTCGCGACGCCGCTCGATGTCGGCAACCTCCTCGGCCAGCTCGGCCTCGAGGTTCGGGAGGTCCTCGTGCCGCTTGTCCTCGTCGACCCAGGTCACGAGGTTGGCAGCGAAGTAGATGACCTTCTCCAGCTGCTTGGCTTTCAGCTCCTCACGGGCCTCGGTGCCCATGAGCAGGTAGGCCAGCCAGCTACGGGTGCCCCGCAGGTACCAGATGTGCACGACCGGAGCCGCCAGCTCGATGTGGCCCATGCGCTCTCGCCGGACCTTGGAGCGGGTGACCTCCACACCGCACCGCTCGCAGATGATGCCCTTGAAGCGGACGCGCTTGTACTTGCCGCAGTAGCACTCCCAGTCCTTGGTGGGACCGAAGATCTTCTCGCAGAACAGCCCGTCCTTCTCCGGCCGGAGGGTCCGGTAGTTGATGGTCTCGGGCTTCTTCACCTCGCCGTTCGACCAGGCCCGGATTGCGTCGCCGGTGGCGAGGCCGATCCGCAGCTGGTCGAAGGTGGTCACGTCCAGCGCCATTACGAGAAGCTCCTCTCTGCGGCGCGCCGCTCGTCCTCCTCGTCCGACCCGCGTTCGGGCCGGCTGATGTCGATCCCGAGCTCCTCGGCCGTGCGGAACACGTCCTCGTCCAGCTCGTGCATCTCGATCTCGGACCCGTCGAGCGCCAGTACCTCCACGTCGAGGCAGAGGGACTGCATCTCCTTGATGAGCACCTTGAAGCTCTCGGGGATCCCGGGTTCGGGGATGTTCTCTCCCTTGACGATCGCCTCGTAGACCTTGACCCGGCCGAGGACGTCGTCGGACTTGATGGTCAGCAGCTCCTGCAGGGCGTAGGCCGCGCCGAACGCCTCGAGCGCCCACACCTCCATCTCGCCGAATCGCTGACCGCCGAACTGGGCCTTCCCGCCCAGGGGCTGCTGCGTGATCATCGAGTACGGACCGGTCGACCGGGCGTGGATCTTGTCGTCGACCAGGTGGGCCAGCTTGAGGATGTAGACGTAGCCGACCGAGATCGGGTTGTCGTAGGCCTCACCCGTCCGCCCGTTGTACAGCTGGGCCTTCCCGGTGCGCTGGATCTGGACATCGCCGTTGGCCGAGTCCGGGTTCAGCTGCTCGAAGATCCGCTGGATGGTCGGGTGCTTGCCGGCCTCCTCCTCCTCGTCCCAGTGGGCCCCGTCGAATGCCGGGGTGGCCACCCAGGTGGCGGGGATGGTGCGCGGTCGGGTCTTGCGCACGGCGCGGTCACCGCGGGCGCTCGTCCCGGCCCCGTCCTCCACCGGGCTCCCCGCCCAGCCGTGCCGGGCGGCGTAGCCGAGGTGCGACTCGAGCACCTGACCGACGTTCATCCGGCTCGGCACGCCGAGAGGGTTGAGGATGATGTCGACCGGGGTACCGTCGGCGAGGAAGGGCATGTCCTCCACGGGCAAGATCTTGGAGATGACCCCCTTGTTGCCGTGGCGGCCGGCGAGCTTGTCGCCCTCGGAGATCTTGCGCTTCTGGGCCACGTAGACTCGGACCAGCTGGTTGACTCCGGGAGGCAGCTCGTGGGAGTCCTCCCGGGAGAACACCCGCACGTCGATGACCTTGCCCTCCTCGCCGTGGGGCACCTTGAGGCTGGTATCGCGCACCTCCCGGGCCTTCTCGCCGAAGATCGCCCGCAGGAGGCGCTCCTCCGGGGTCTGCTCGGTCTCGCCCTTGGGGGTCACCTTGCCCACCAGGACGTCGCCAGGCCCGACCTCCGCCCCGATGCGGATGATGCCGCGCTCGTCGAGGTCGGCCAGGATCTCCTCGGAGAGGTTCGGGATGTCCCGGGTGATCTCCTCGGCCCCCAGCTTGGTGTCCCGAGCATCGACCTCGTGCTCCTCGATGTGGATCGAGGTCAGCACGTCGTCGCGCACGAGGCGCTGGGAGAGGATGATGGCGTCCTCGTAGTTGTAGCCCTCCCAGGGCATGAAGGCGACCAGCAGGTTCTTGCCCAGTGCCAGCTCCCCGTTGTGGGTCGAGGGGCCGTCAGCCAGCAGGTCGCCGGTCGACACCTTCTGGCCCTCGTCGACCAGGGGCTTCTGGTTGATGCTGGTGTTCTGGTTGGACCGGCGGAACTTCGCCAGGCGGTAGATCTTGCGGCCGAGGGGCTGCCCGAGCCGGTCCTTCTGGCCCGAGCGGTACTCGACGACGATCTGGTCGCCCGACACCTCGGTCACCGTGCCGTCGCCCTCCGCCGCGATGACGTCACCCGCGTCCCGGGCGGCCCGGCCCTCGACGCCGGTGCCGATGTAGGGCGCTTCGGGCACCACCAGGGGCACCGCCTGCTTCTGCATGTTGGCGCCCATGAGGGCCCGGTTGGCGTCGTCGTGCTCGACGAAGGGGATGAGGGCCGTGGACACGGAGACGATCTGCTTCGGCGACACGTCCATCAGGTCCACCTCGGACGGCGGCACGAAGTCGATCTCGCTCGTGGTCCCGTACGAGGTCGTGGCGACCCCGACCCGGACCCCGGTCCCCTGCGGGCCGCGGCGCACGAGCACGCGGTCGTTGGCGAAGTGGCCGTCGGTGCCCACCGGCGCGTTGGCCTGGGCGATGACGTGCTCCTCCTCCTCGTCGGCGGCCAGGTAGACGACCTCGTCGGTCACCCGGCCGTCGGCCACCTTGCGGTAGGGGGTCTCGATGAAGCCGTACTCGTTCACACGGGCGTAGGTGGCGAGCGCCCCGATCAGGCCGATGTTCGGTCCCTCGGGCGTCTCGATCGGGCACATCCGCCCGTAGTGCGAGCTGTGGACGTCACGCACCTCGAACCCGGCCCGCTCACGCGAGAGGCCGCCGGGCCCCAGAGCCGACAGGCGCCGCTTGTGGGCCAGGCCCGAGAGCGGGTTGTTCTGGTCCATGAACTGGCTCAGCTGGCTCGTACCGAAGAACTCCTTCACCGCCGCCACGACCGGGCGGATGTTGATGAGGGTCTGCGGCGTGATCGCCTCGACGTCCTGGGTGGTCATCCGCTCCCGGACGACGCGTTCCATCCGGGAGAGGCCGACCCGCACCTGGTTCTGGATCAGCTCGCCGACCGATCGGATGCGACGGTTGGCGAAGTGGTCCTGGTCGTCGATGCGGTACGTCGAGTCCCCGTCGGCCATGTGCAGCGCCAGGTGGAGCATGTAGGTCGCGGACGCCAGGATCTCCGACGGGCTGAGGACGCCCTGGTTGGGCGCCGGACGCTCCAGCTCCAGACCGAACAGATCCGAGATGCGCTCGATCTCGGGACCGAGCTTGCGGTTGAGCTTGTACCGGCCGACCCGGGTCAGGTCGTAGCGCTTCGGGTTGAAGAAGGCGTTCTCGAAGTACTGGCGGGCCGCCTCCACCGACAGCGGCTCGCCCGGACGGGCCCGCTTGTAGATCTCGAGCAGGGACTCCTCCCGGGTCGGCGCCAGCTCCTTCTCCTTCTCCCACTGCCCTTCGAGGAAGTCGAAGTGGCGCACGAACCGCTCGAGGAAGGCGTCGTCGCCGTACCCCAGCGCTCGCAGGAGCACGAAGAGGGACAGGCGGCGCTTGCGGGCCACCCGGGCACCGGCGGTGACGTCCTTGGACGGCTTGGCCTCGATGTCCAGCTCGATCCACTCACCCCGGTAGGGATGGATGGTGCCGGTGAAGATGGTCTTCAGGTCCCGGCCCGGCTGGAAGATGACACCCGGTGACCGGACGAGCAGGCTGACCACCACGCGCTCGGTGCCGTTGACGATGAAGGTGCCCCGCTCCGTCATCATCGGGAAGTCCCCCATGAAGACGGTCTGCTCCTTGATCTCACCGGTGCCGGCGTTCAAGAACCGCGCCCGGACGAACACCGGGGCGGCGAAGGTCATGTCCTTCTCCTTGCACTCCTCCACCGAGAACTTCGGCGGCGGGCGCAGGTCAGGGTCGGTCGGGTCGAACTCCAGCTCCAGGCTCAGCTGGCCAGTGAAGTCTTCGATGGGGCTGATGTCGCTGAAGGCCTCGGCCAACCCCTTGTCGAGGAACCATCGGAACGAGTCGCGCTGGATCGCGATGAGATCGGGGAGCGGAAGCGCCTCGTCGATGTTGGCGAAGGACACCCTTTCAGGGCTGCTGGACCGTGCAGGCAACGGTCAACTCCTCCCAATTGGCTGGTGGACGGGGCCGGCGGGTACACGACGCCGGGCTGAGAACGACCCCGGAAGGGGTCGGAAGTGTGCCGTGACGCGCGCCATTCAGGCAGATACGGGGGTGGTGACGAAGCGGGGGTGCACGGCAACCGTGCATCTTACCCACAGACGGCAGAGGACACAACCCCTCCGCCGACGGGACGGCAACGAGAGCCACGAGGGGCGGTGCTCCCGGCGACACAGGGTACGGGGCGCCCCCGCGCCCGTCAAGGATCCCGCGATCGCGCCGGGGACGGGGACCCGCCGGGACGAGGGCGGCCCTCGGCCCGGCGGCCCCGGGTGCTACTTCAGCTCGACGGTGGCGCCGGCGCCCTCGAGGGCAGCCTTGGCCTTGTCGGCGTCCTCCTTGCTCACATGCTCGAGGACGGGCTTCGGGGCGCTGTCGACCAGGTCCTTGGCCTCCTTGAGGCCCAGGCTCGTGAGCGACCGCACCTCCTTGATGACCTGGATCTTCTTGTCGCCGGCGGAGGAGAGGACCACGTCGAACTCACTCTGCTCCTCCTCGCCGCCCGCGGCCTCGCCGCCGCCCGCCGCCGGTGCGGCGGCCACGGCCACCGGTGCCGCCGCGGTGACGCCGAACTTCTCCTCGAACGCGCTGAGGAGCTCGCTCAGCTCCAGCACCGAAAGCTCGGCGATGCCGTCGAGGATCTGCTCCTTGGTGAGGGTCCCTGCCATTGTGGTTCCTTTCTCTGACTCGTTCGGTCTCTACTGCGGTTCCGGGCTTGCAGGCCGCGCTACTCGGCGGCGGGCTCTGGCTCGGTGGCCTCGGCGGCGGGCTCTGGCTCGGTGGCCTCGGCGGCGGGCTCTGGCTCGGTGGCCTCGGCGGCGGGCTCTGGCTCGGTGGCCTCGGCGGCGGGCTCGGTGACCGGTGCGCCGCCCGCCTGGTCGATCAGGGCCTTGAGGCCGTAGGCCAGGTTCCGCGGCAGCGCCTGGATAAGGCCGGCGAGCTGGGTCAGCGGCGCCTGGATGGCGCCCGCCATCCGGGCGAGAAGCACGTCACGCGATGGCAGGTCGGCCAGCGCCTGCAGCTCGGCTGGCGACAGTACGGCGCCGTCGAGCAGGCCCCCCTTCACCACCAGGTGGGCGTTGCCACGGGAGAAGTCCCGCAGTGCCTTGGCAACGGCGCTGACGTCGCCCTGGACGAAGGCGATGGCGGTCGGCCCGGTTAGCAGGTCCTCCAGCGGGGCGTGGGCGCCGCCGACGATGGCCCTGCGCACCAGAGTGTTCTTGAAGACCTTGTAGTCGCCACCGACGGCGTTGAGACTGCGGCGCAACGCGGCCAGCTCGGCGACCGTCAGGCCCCGGTACTCGGTGACGACGGACGCCGTGGCGTGGTCGAGGCGCTCGCGCACCTCGTCGATGACGGCGACCTTCTCGGGCCTCGGATTGTCCATCGCTCCTCCACCGTGTCGGCTGCGGCGCCGTGGCGCTCCGGTGTGTGCGACGGACCGGGCGGCGAGGCCCGGATGACGTCGCCTCGTCGGGCGGGCCCGGATGGGGCCCCTTCCGCACCGTGGTGCACCGGAGGTCTACGGCGATCGATTGGGTGCCCGCCGGGGGCGGGCTGTCGGCGAGATGGTAGCAGGCGGCCGGACCCCCGGCCGCCTGGGCTCGTGTGGTGGCCGCCAGCATGGAGCGGTGACCGCCACCGCCGGGGCCAGGCGCGCGCTAGGCGGTGACCGCCAGCTCCTCCTCCGCCTCCCGGGCGCGGGCCGGGTCGATGTGCACACCCGGGCCCATGGTCGACGACAGGGCCACCGCCTGGAGGTACCGGCCCTTCGCCGCCGCCGGCTTGGCCCGGACCAGCTCCTCGATGACGGTGTGGACGTTGCCGGCCAGCTGCTCCTTGGTGAAGGACACCTTGCCCACCGGGAGGTGGACGTTGCCGACCTTGTCGGTCCGGTACTCGACCCGACCGCCCTTGAATTCGGTGACCGCCCGCCCGACGTCGGTGGTGACGGTGCCGGTCTTCGGGTTGGGCATCAGGCCGCGGGGTCCGAGGATGCGGCCGAGGGTCCCGACCTGGCCCATGAGGTCAGGCGTGGCGATGGCCACGTCGAAGTCGAGGAACTGCTCGTCGCGCACCCGGGCGACCAGGTCGTCGGCGCCCACCACGTCGGCACCGGCGGCGCGAGCCTCGGCCGCCTGCTCGCCGGCGGCGAACGCCGCGACGCGCACCGACCGGCCGGTGCCGGACGGGAGCGTGAGGGTGCCCCGGACGATCTGGTCGGCCTTGCGGGGGTCGACCCCGAGCCGGACGGCGATCTCGACCGTCTCGTCGAACTTGGTCGAGGCCATCCCCTTGACCAAGTCGATGGCGTCGGCGACGCCGTAGTGGGCTGTGCGGTCGTAGCGGCCGGACAGCTCCCGGTAGCGCTTGCCGTGCTGGGTCATCTCTGGTTCGTGCCTCCTCGTGGGCGTGGGCGCGGCACCGGCGGGCGCCGGCTCAGCGGGCGACGGCGATCCCCATGGAACGGGCGGTACCGGCCACCTGCTGCTTCGCCGCTTCCAAGTCGTCGGTGTTGAGGTCGACCAGCTTCACCCGGGCGATCTCGGCCAGCTGGTCGTCGGTGACGGTCGCCACCTGCTCACGCCCGGAGGTGGCCGAGCCCTTCGCCAGGCCGACGGCCTGACGAAGGAGCACCGGGGTCGGCGGCGTCTTGAGGACGAAGGTGAACGATCGGTCCTCGTAGATGGTGATCTCCACCGGGATTACCGTGCCCCGCTGGGACTCGGTAGCGGCGTTGTACTGCTTGCAGAACTCCATGGTCTGGACGCCGTGGGGACCCAGCGCCGTCCCGACCGGCGGAGCGGGCGTCGCCGCGCCGGCCTGGAGCTGGATCTTCACCACTGCGAGCACCCGCTTCCTCGGTGGCAACCTGTCTCTCCTCTTCTGCTTTCGTCCTGTTCGTCGACCCAGGGTCGCTACAGCTTGGCGACCTGGCTGAACTCCAGCTCGACCGGGGTCTCCCGGCCGAAGATGTTCACGAGGACCTTGACCTTGAGCTGGTCCTCGTTGATCTCGGCGATCTGGCCGGAGAAGTCGGCGAACGGCCCCTCCTTGACCCGCACGGTCTCGTTGAGCTCGTACTCGAGCCGAGCTCGTCTCGGCTTGGCCGGCGCCTCGACTCCTTCCGGCTTCACCTGGAGGATGGACTCGACCTCACGCCGCGACAGCGGCGTCGGCTTGGTACCCGGTCCCACGAACCCGGTGACCCCGGGGGTGTTGCGGATGGCGCCCCAGACGTCGTCGTCCAGGTCGCAGCGGACGAGGATGTAGCCGGGGAACATCTTCTTCTGGACGGTGACCTTCTTGCCGTTCTTGAACTCGACGTCGTCCTCCATCGGAATGACGACCTCGTGGACCCGGTCCTCCATCCCCCGAGACGTGACGACGCTCTTGAGGTTGGAGCTCACCTTGTTCTCGTAGCCCGAGTAGGTGTGGACGACGTACCACCGGCCGGGCCGGTCGTAGGGGCTCGGCACGTAGACCGGCTCCTCGTCCTCCTCCCCGTCGTCGAGCATCTCGTCATCGAGGGTGGACGCACCCTCCATCACGCCCTCGAGCGCGGCGGGGTCGGCCGCCTCCTCCTCGACCGCCTCTGCCGCCTCCTCGCCGGTCGAAAGGTCGGCGTCGGCGGGCGCGGCGTCGGTGGTGGCGTCCCCGTCGAGGGCACCTTCCACCTGGTCGATCTCGTTGGTCTGGTCGTAGGTCACTGGCGGTCCGTTCCGGTCACTTCTGGAACATGAAGAAGACGGCTTTTCCGAACACGAAGTTCATGGCGAAGATCGCCAGCACCATGAGCACCAGCGTGAACAGGACGACCGTCGAGTAGCTCACGATCTCCTCCCGGGAGGGCCAGGCCACCTGGCGAAGCTCGTCGCGGACCTCCCGGAGGAATTGGATCGGCGTGTTGCGTGGAGTCGTCCGGCCCCGCTCGGTGCGGCCGGCTCGCCCGGCGCGGGCGCCCCCGTCGGCTGCGGCGTCGGTCACCGGACGCGCCGTCGCCACGGCAGCCGGGCCGTCGGCCTCGGGCTCCCCTTCGTGCAGCTGCCCTCTGCGCTGCATCGTGCGCTTTGTCTCACGGTTCACGCTCGTTCCAGCTCTCCGCTTTCAATGCTCTCGATCGGCGACGATCCTGCCGCTCCGTCACGCTCCGGGCAGGGCAGGAGGGACTCGAACCCCCAACCGCCGGTTTTGGAGACCGGTGCTCTACCAGTTGAGCTACTGCCCTCTGCACCCGCTTCAGTCTTCGGCGGGTCGGCCACCACCAGGGCACCGACGAAGGCCGTGACCTGGGGAGCAGCCCGCGACGTTACCACTGCCCGGCGACCTCTGGTCAGCGGGTCTCCTTGTGCAAGGTGTGCCGGCGGTCCCAGCGACAGAACTTCTGCATCTCGATCCGCTCCCGGTCGTTCAGCTTGTTCTTCGTGGTGATGTAGTTGCGGCGCTTGCACATCTCGCAGGCGAGCGTGACCTGCACCCGCTTCTCGTTCTTCGCCACGCTGCTCCTCCTCGTGTCCTGTCCGATGGTCCGTGCCGGCGCACCCACGGGCACGCCGGCTCGGTTCCCGGGCACCCTGGCTCCCGAGCTCGGGAGGCGCCGGCGTCCGGCGTGGTAGCGGCGGCGGGACTCGAACCCGCGACAACACGATTATGAGCCGTGTGCTCTGACCAACTGAGCTACGCCGCCAGGGCGAGCCCCCTGTCGGAATCGAACCGACGACACCAGCCTTACCATGGCTGTGCTCTGCCGACTGAGCTAAGGGGGCGCCGCGGCCAGAGGCCGGGTCCGGCTCGAATGATAGTCAATGGCGGGCGACCCCGGTCCACGGGCCTCTCCGCCGCCGGTCCCACCATCGGTACCATCCTTCGATGCTGCTCCGCCTGGCCAGGGTCGACGACGCCGAGGCGATCCGCGACATCTACAACTACGAGGTCTCCCACGGCACCAACACGTTCGACCTCGTGCCCCGCACGCTCGAAGAGCAGCGCCAGTGGGTGGTCCGCCATCAGGGCGCCCACCCGGCCGTGGTCGCCGTACGGGACACCGACGACAGCGAGGAGCGCCCCGTGGTGGTCGGCTTCGGTGTGCTCTCCCCGTACCGGGACCGCCCCGCCTACCCCACCACGGTGGAGGACTCCGTCTACGTCGACCGCCGCCACCGCGGCCGCCGGGTGGGGCAGGCGGTGCTCGAGGAGCTGCTCCGGCTGGCGGCGGCCCAAGGCTTCCACACGGTCGTCGCCCGTATCTCGGGACACAACGAAGCGTCCATCCGGCTCCACGAGCGCTGCGGGTTCACCGTGGTCGGCGTCGAGCGGGAGGTGGGGCGAAAGCACCGCCAGTGGCTCGACGTGGTGGAGCTCCAGCGGATGCTCTGATCGCGCCGCGCCGCGCCGCGTCGCGCGCGCCGCCGGAGGGCGGCATGCGGTCCGGCTCCGCTCAGCCGGCGGCGGGGTCGATCGCCAGTTGGTCGGGCGCCGCCAGGTGCTCGCCCTCGTGGTCACGCCACGGTGCGGCCCAGCGTCCGAGCGGCGCCACTACCACGCCGAGCAGCACGATGAAGGCCGCGGCCACAAGGAGCAGGTTGTAGTGGATCAGGTCGTCGACCAGGATGCGCCCGCCTGGTAGGCCCAGGAAGGGCGAGATGGCGGACAGGCCGATGAGGACCCAGCGCAGGCGGCCGGACGCCACGAACGCCAGCAGGATCACGCCCCAGGTGAGGTACCACGGCTGCACCACCGGCCCGAGGACCACGAAGAGCAGGAAGCTGAGCCCCATCGCCCGGACCGAGCCGTACCGGTCGCTGTGTGCGAGGAGGTACACCGAGGCGCCGGCGGCCACCGACAGGCCGAGGACGCGCGTCACCGACAGCACGCTCGCCGTCGGGATGCCGATGCCGACCAGGTGGAGGGCGCCGCCGAGCATCATCCCGACGCCGGTGGCCGGCGCCAGCCAACTGCGCACGGTTCCCGGCGTGGCCAGGTTGAAGATCCACCCGATGCCGAGGCCGCTGGCCACGGACAGCACCAGGACGATGGCACCCGAGACCAGGCCCGCCGTGACGAGCGGGCGGACCCGCTGGCGCCAGGGCACGCCGGTGCCGAGCCACTCCCACCCGACGTAGAGCACACCGAGGGCAGCCGGCACCTTCACCGCGGCGGCGAGGGAGCACAGCACCACCCCCCACACCGGGTGCTTGCAGCGCGCCGCAGTGACCCCGGCCACGAGGAGCCCGACCATCAGGGCGTCGTTGTGGGCGGCGCCGACCAGGGTGAGAAGGACCAGGGGGTTGAGGACCGCCATGACGAAGATCGGACCGTGGTCGCGACCGAGGGAGCGGGCGAGCAGCGGCACGCACCACGCGATCAGCGCCACTCCGACCACCGCCGACAGCCGCAGGAGGATCACCGTGCCGAGCACCGAGTGCAGGCTGGCGCTGGCGAAGAAGCCGTCCATCACCAAGAACAGCGGTCCGTAGGGTGCCGGGGTGTTGCCCCACAGCGGGTCCACCGGGTTGACGTAGGGGCCGGCGCCCAGCGTGAACGGCCCGTAGTGGTACGGGTTGATGTGGTGGCTCATCATCTCGCCCTGGGCGGCGTACGAGAAGACGTCTCGGCTGAAGATGGGCGCCACGATCAGCATCGGGATGAGCCAGAGGACCAGGATCCAGGCGAGGTACTTGAGCGGCACCCCGGGTCGCCGGGCGAGGGCCCGCATCAGCCCGTGCCAGGTCCGCATCAAGAGGACCAGCCCGCCGTACACGGCGACCAGGCCGAAGAGCATGAAGCTCTGCGACGTGGTGTTGGCCGCCGGCTCACCGAAGAACCAGGTGCCCGCCATCTCGAGCTTGAACGGCGAGCTCGGCAGCGACGCCCCGAACGCCACCCCGGCGAGAGCGAGGAAGCCCAGCAAGGCGGGTCGCAACAGGAAGCGCCAGCCCGTCTCGTCGGCGGGGTCCGTGCCCACCTGCCCGGCGACCGCCCAGGACGGCAGCACCCGCATCTTGACCACGTCGATGGCGATGGCTGCCCGGTCCGCCACCGCACTGGCCTGGTCGGCGACGGTCGCGGTGGCCCCGACGGCGCGGTCGGCGACCCGGTCGGCGACGTCCCGGCCCCGCTCGGCGAGGGCCGCCCACCGACCGGCTGGCGTGCCGTGCCGCTCGAGCCGACGCCCGGGCGCAGCGGCGCGCACCGGGTCGTTC
>JBOGGF010000056.1:0-13606 GCA_050743965.1 Acidimicrobiales bacterium | reverse complement strand
CCCCAGGGACGTGAATGTTTACAGCGCACCGGCGCTGACTAGGGAGTTTGAGTGGGGCTACGTGGATTTGAACCACGGACCTCAGCATTATCAGTGCTGCGCTCTAACCAACTGAGCTATAGCCCCGGAACCGGCCAATCCTACACGCGGCGCCGGCCGCACCGCCGTGGGCTGCCTCACCGACGAGCACCGACGGGCCGCAGCGGGAGACTGTCGAGGCTCACCAGCGATCCGTCCGACAAGACGAGCTGCGCCTGCCGACGACCTCCTTCTGTTCAGGTCCGCCTGCGGTCCGTATTGTGGCGGGACAGCGAACCACAGGGTGGGAGGCAGCATGACGGGTGGGACGGATCCGGCGGATCTGACGGATCGGGTGGACATCGGGGGCGGGCTCGGGGTCGATCCCGTCCTGCATCGCTTCGTCCGCGAAGAGGCCCTCCCTGGAACCGGGATCGACGAACAGGCCTTCTGGGACGGGTTCGCCCGGGTCCTGACCGAGCTCGGCCCGCGCAACGCCGAGCTGCTGGCCGCGCGGGACCGCCTCCAGGCGGCGATCGACGGGTGGCACCTCGAGCACGGCGGCGAGATCCCGGACCCCGCCGCCTACCGGGCGTTCCTGGAGGAGATCGGCTACCTGGTCCCGCCCGGCGATCCGTTCGCCATCACGACGTCGGGGGTGGACGCCGAGATCGCCGAGCTGAGCGGGCCCCAGCTGGTCGTCCCGGTGACCAACAGCCGTTACGCCCTCAACGCCGCCAACGCCCGCTGGGGGTCCCTCTACGACGCCCTCTATGGCACCGACGCCCTCGGGTCCCGGCCGCCGGCCGGCCCCTACGACGCCGGCCGGGGCGCGGCGGTCATCGCCTGGTGCCGGTCGTTCCTCGACGAGGTGCTGCCCCTCGAGCGCGGTTCGCACGCAAACGTGACCGGCTACCGGACCACCGACGGCGCACTGGTGGCCGATCTCGCCGGCGGCGCCCTGGTCGCCGACGGGCCCGACGGACCGGTCGGTCTCGCCGACCCCTCGGCGTTCGTCGGGTTCCAGGGGAAGGCTGATCACCCCTCGGCCTTGTTCCTGCGCCACCACGGCCTGCACGTCGAGCTGGTGGTCGACCGGGAGCGCCCGGTCGGGCGGGACGACCTGGCCGGCGTGGCCGACGTGGTGATCGAGTCGGCGATCACCACGATCGTCGACTGCGAGGACTCGGTGGCCTGCGTGGACGCCGACGACAAGGTCGACGCCTACCGCAACTGGCTGGGACTCATGAAGGGCGATCTCACCGCCGAGGTGGACAAGGGGGAGGGGACCTTCACCAGGCGCCTGGAAGAGGACCGGACCATCACCGTCTCCGACGGGACCGAGCGCGTCCTGGCCGGCCGGGCGCTGATGCTCGTGCGCAACGTCGGGATCCACATGATGACCGACGCGGTGGTCGACGCCTCCGGACGCCCGGTGCCCGAGGGCCTGGTCGACGCCATGGTCACCGTGCTCTGTGCCCTCCACGACGTCCAGCGCGGCGCCACCGCCGGGAGCTCGCGCCACGGGTCGATCTACGTGGTCAAGCCCAAGCTGCACGGCCCGGCCGAGGTCGCCTACGTCGACGCGACCTTCTCCCTCGTCGAGTCGCTGCTCGGCCTGCCGGCGCACACGGTCAAGATCGGCCTCATGGACGAGGAGCGCCGCACCACGGTCAACCTGGCCGAGTGCATCCGGGCCGCCCAGGCGCGGATCGCCTTCATCAACACCGGCTTCCTCGACCGTACCGGCGACGAGATCCACACGTCGATGCGGGCCGGCCCGGTGGTCCGCAAGGCCGACATGCGCAAGGAGCGCTGGTTCCAGTGCTACGAGGACCACAATGTCGACGTCGGCCTGGCCTGCGGCCTACGGGGGAAGGCCCAGATCGGCAAGGGCATGTGGACGGCGGCGGACCTCATGGCGGACATGCTGCGGGACAAGATCGCCCATCCCCAGGCCGGGGCCAGCTGCGCCTGGGTACCCTCCCCAACGGCGGCCACGCTGCACGCCGTCCACTACCACCGGGTGGACGTCGCCGAGCGACAGGCGGCGCTGGTCGGGGGGAGCCGTGCCACGATCGACGACATGCTGGTGCTGCCGCTCGCCCTCGACCGCCCGTGGGGACCCGACGAGATCCGCCAGGAGCTGGACAACGACGCCCAGGGGATCCTCGGCTACGCCGTGCGGTGGATCGACCAGGGCGTCGGATGCTCGAAGGTGCCCGACATCCACGACGTCGCCCAGATGGAGGACCGCGCCACCTGCCGGATCTCCTCGCAGCAGATCGCCAACTGGCTCCACCACGGGGTGGTCGACCGTGACACGGTGCTCGACACGCTCCGGCGGATGGCCGTGGTGGTCGACCGGCAGAACGCCGACGATCTGGCTTATCGGCCGATGGCTCCCGGCTACGACGGTCCGGCCTTCCAGGCGGCGTGCGACCTCGTGTTCACCGGCGTCGAGCAGCCGGCCGGGTACACCGAGCCGGTGCTCCACGCACGGCGCCGAGAGCGCAAGGCCCTCGACCGCCAGGCACTCGACCGCCAGGCCCCCGACCGCCAGGATGGCCAGACGGGCAACGACACGAGCGAGGAGGTACGGTGAGCGGCATCTCTTTGGACCAGGCCCGCACGATCGTGGCCGGGGTGCTCTCGGCCGGCCGGGAGCGCGAGCTCGGCCCCCTGTCGGTGATCGTGCTCGACGCCGGGGGCCACGTGAAGCTGTTCGAGCGGGAGGACGGGGCGTCCAACCTCCGCTTCGAGGTCGCCCACGGCAAGGCCCACGGCGCGCTCGGCCTCGGCATGGGCTCTCGGGCGATCATGGCGCGGGCCGAGCAGCAGCCGACTTTCGTCGCCGCGGTCACCGCGGCGTTCGGTGGCGCCCTCATCCCGGTCCCCGGCGGCGTCCTGGTGAAGACGGCGTCGGGTGAGCTGGTGGGGGCGGTGGGCGTGACCGGGGACACCTCCGACAACGATGAGGCGGCGGCGGTGGCCGGCATCGAGGGCGCCGGCCTGGTCGCCGAGACCGGCTGAGCGATGTTGCGCGGGACTCTCGGGCGCCGGCGCCGCCCCGGACCGCCGCCGGACCCGGTGGTGGCCGAGTTGGTGCACGCGCTGGCGCCCGACCGGGTGCGGGTGGACAGCGCCGAGCGGGCGCTCTTCGCCCACGACGCCTCCGTCTTCACCGGCGGGGTGAGCGGCCCGATCTGCTTCGTCACGAGCGCGGCGGAGGTGCAGGCGGTCATGCAGATCGCCATCCGCCACGATCGGGCGATCGTGCCGCGGGGGGCCGGCACCGGGCTGGCCGGCGGGGCGATCCCCCTCGGTGCCCCGATCGTCGTGTCGACCATCAAGATGAACCGGGTCCTCGAGGTCGACACCGTCAACCGGGTGGTCTGGGTCGAGCCCGGCGTGGTCAACCTGGACCTCACCAAGCACCTCCGCCCGCTCGGTTACCACTTCGCCCCGGATCCCTCCAGCCAGCAGGCGTGCACCATCGGCGGGAACGTCGCCAACAACTCGGGCGGTCCGCACTGCCTCGCCTACGGCGTGACCAGCAACCACGTAGTCGCCCTGGACGTGGTCCTCCCGAGCGGTGAGCTGGTCACCCTGGGCGGCCTGGACGCCGAGCCCGACGGCTACGACCTCCGTGGCGCCTTCGTGGGGGGAGAGGGCACGCTCGGCATCGTCACCCGCATCGGCGCCCGGATCACGCCCAACCCGCCCGTGGTCCGGACCATGCTGGTGTCGTTCGCCTCGGCCGAGGCGGCAGCCGACATGGTGGGCGACGTGATCGCGGCCGGGATCGTGCCGGCGGCGATGGAGATGATGGACCGGGAGATCACCAGGGCGGTCGAGAACTTCGTCCATGCCGGGTACCCGACCGACGCCGGTGCCGTGCTCCTGGTGGAGGTCGACGGCCAGGAGGATGGCACCCGGCTGGACCTGGAGCGGATCACCGACATCGCACGCGCCGGCGGGGCACTGAACGTCCGGGTGGCCGCCGACGAGGAGGAGCGGGCGCTCCTGTGGAAGGGGCGCAAGGGTGCGTTCGGGGCGGTGGCCCAGATCGCCCCGGCCTACTACCTCCACGACACCGTCGTGCCACGGGCGGCGCTGTCCGACGTGCTGCGCGCCGTCTACGAGATAGGGGCCCGCCACGACCTGCCGGTCGTCAACGTCTTCCATGCCGGGGACGGCAACCTCCACCCGTTGCTGTTGTTCGACCCGCGCGAGCCCGGGATCATGGAACGGGTGCACGCCGCCGGGAGGGAGATCGTCGAGGTGTCACTGGCCGTCGGCGGGACCCTCTCGGGAGAGCACGGGATCGGCGTCGAGAAGCGGGACTACATGGACATGATGTTCTCGGACGTCGATCTCGAGCACCAGAACCGGCTGCGGCGGGCGTTCGACCCGGCGTGCCGCGCCAACCCGGGCAAGGTCCTGCCCGCCGCGCACAGCTGCGCCGACATCCAGGCGCTGCGGGAAGTCCCGGCCGGGGTGTGGGGATGAGCGGGGTGTGGCGATGAGCGGGCGCGGGCTCGGGCGCGGGAGCGGCCCGCCGCCGGCACTCGCCGCGTTCGCGGCCGAGGTGGGCGGCGAGGGGCCGGTGGCGGCCGAGGGCTCCCGGACCCGCTGGGACGACGGCGGGGCCCTCGCCGCCGGCACCCGCCTCGTGCGCGCCCCGTCGGGCGTCCTCGAGCACAAGCCGGAGGAGATGACGGTGCGCGTGCTGGCGGGGACGCTGGTCGACGAGCTGCACGCCGAATTGGGCGCCCGAGGGCAGCGGACGGCGCTGCCGCGCCGGGGCGGCACGGTCGGGGGTGCCTTGGCGGTCGGGGAGAACGACGTGTCGGTCCTGGGCCGTGGCCGGGTGCGCGACACGTTGCTCCAGGTTCGCTACGTCGCCGCCGACGGCGCCGTCGTGCAGGGCGGGGGACCGACGGTGAAGAACGTGTCCGGGTTCGACCTCCCCCGGCTCATCGTCGGCTCGTTGGGGACGCTGGCGATCCTCGGCGAGGTCATCCTCCGGACGAACCCGGTCCCGGCCCACTCCCGCTGGGTGACGTCGACCTCCGCCGACCCGTTCGCCGTGCGCGACCTGGTGCGCCGAGCGTCGTGCGTGCTGTGGGACGGGACGCGAACCCTGGTCGAGCTGGAAGGGCACGGGCTCGACGTCGAGGCGGACCTGCGGGTGCTCGGCCGGGAGGCGGAGTGGACCGACGCCGGAGGGCCGCTGCCGCTGCCGCCGCACCGGTGGTCATTGTCGCCCGCCGCGCTGCGCGCCATCGATCGGGAGGCGCTCGGCGACTGGGTGGCGAGCATCGGCGTCGGCACCGTGCACGCCAGCCGGCCCCAGCCTCCCGCCGCGGTCCCCGCGCCGTTGGCCGCGCTCGCCCAGCGGGTCAAGGAAGGGTTCGACCCCTCGGGGCGCCTGGCACCGGGCCGCACCGCGTGGAGGAGAGCGGCATGAAGCTGGGAGTCGATCCCGACGAGCTCGCCGCCTGCGTGCAGTGCGGCCTGTGCCTCACCCACTGCCCGACGTTCCGCGTGACGGGCGACGAGAGCCAGTCGCCGCGTGGACGCATCGCGCTGATGCGCGCCGTGGAGAACGACGGCGCCCCCCTCACCCCGGAGGTCGTCGAAGCCCTCGACGGGTGCGTGGTGTGCCGGGGGTGCGAGACGGCGTGCCCGAGCGGGGTCCACTACGGGCACCTCATCGAGCGCACCCGTGAGGCGATGGCGGACGCCGGGCGCACGACGCCTTGGTGGGAGCGCGCCGGCCTGGAGGTCCTGGCCCACCCCCGCCTGCTCCGGGCGGGCAGCGCGGTGCTGGCCGGCGCCCAGCGGGTCGGGCTCGTGCCTCGCCGCCTCGGCGTGCCGCGCCTCCCCGTCCGGCCGGCGCCCTTGCGGACGTCGGGGGACGACGCCTACCTCTTCACCGGGTGCGTCATGGACGCCTGGCAGCGCGATGTCCACCGGCACGGCCAGGCCGTCCTCGAGGCGGCTGGCGTGGGGGTGACCCCGACGGGTGACCGGGTGCCCTGCTGCGGCGCCCTCCACTCCCACGCCGGGTTGGGCGACCGGGCTCGGGCGTTGGCCCGCCGGGCGATCGCCGAGCTCGCCGGTGACCGGCCGATCCTCGTCGACTCCGCCGGCTGCGGCGCCGCCCTCAAGGAGTACGGGCACCTCCTCGGGACCCCGGAGGCCTACGACTTCGCGGCCCGGGTCTTTGACATCGCCGAGTGGGTGGTCGGCCGTCTCGACGCAATGCCGCGGCCCGAGCCGCTGGACCTCCGGGTGGCCGTGCAGGACCCCTGCCACCTGCGGCACGTCCAGCGCGCCCACCTGCCGGTACGTCAGGTGCTGGCCCCGTTCGTCCGGGAGCTGGTGGAGCTCGACGACGACGGACTGTGCTGCGGCGCCGGCGGCGCCTACTTCGTCGTCCAGCCCGAGATGGCGCGCCGCATCCGTGGGCGGAAGGTGGCCGCCATCGAGCGGGTGAAACCCGACGTCGTGGCGAGTGCCAACCCCGGCTGTGCCATGCACCTCGGCGCGGGGGGCGTGCCAACGGTGCACCCGATGACCCTCGTTGCGACCGCCCTCGGGCGCACCTGAACCGGCCAGGTCTCGCCGGAGGCTCCCGGGAGAACCCACGAACCGGACCCCGGGGGCCAAGTGGCGCCGGCGGGGCCGCATCCCCTCAGGCGCCCGCTCGCGCCCGCCCCGGCGGCGGCCCGTCGTCCCAGAACCGGATGCTGATCGACTGGCTGGCCGTCGCCAGCAGCGTCCCCGACTCCGACCACAAGTAGGCGATGCCCTGGCCGTAGCCGCCGACCACGGCGTGCATCCGGATGTCGCAGAGGACCCACTCGGCCGGGGCCACCTGGACCATGCGCAGGGTGTCGTCGAGGCTGCGGCCCCAGGCCAAGCGGCCGAGGGTCTGCGACGCGCTCCCCGTCGGCCGGAAGGCGCCGGGGCGGGCAGTCGTCGGGCCCAGCGACCTCCGGCGGGGTCTCCCACCCTCGGCGATCTCCATCCGGTGCTCGCCGAGGGAGGCGTTGACGGTCAGGACCTCCCGGTCACCGCAGCGGACGGCCGGCCGGCCGCTACCTCGAGGGCCACCAGGCCGGCGGCCAGGCCGCACCCGCCGAAGAGGAAGTTGCCCGGCGTGGTCAGGTCGGGTGCGACCTCCAGCCGCCAGTGCAGGTCGTCGCCGACCGGCTCCATGCCGAGGAAGGTGCGGGCGTCCAGCGGCGCCCGAGGTTACCGGGTGTCGCCCCTCAGACCTTGCCCGCGACCAGGGCAGCCAGAGCGGCCGCCCCCGTGCCGTCGACAGGCAGGTGGGTCTGTGTGGCGTAGAGCCAGCCGGCGTTGGCCACGGCGAGCGAGTGCCAGTCCGCCAGGACCGCCCGGGGGTGAGCGGCGACGCCGGTGGCCAGCACCGAGTTGTTCGGTGTCTGCCATGTGCGGTCGACCCGCGTGTTGACGAAGACCACCCGGGATGCACCAGAGAGCACTGTCATCATCGAGTCGAACTGGGTGCTGGTAACCGGCCCGTTGGTCGACAGGCCGACCACGACCACGGCGCCCAGCTGGCCGGCGGCCTTCAACTGGCGGAGGGCTGCCGCCCCGGCTGTCCACCCCCGGCTGACGCTCGCTGTCACGGCGATCCCCGGGACGTCCTGCTCGAGCAGTCCCTGGTAGTCGATCATCACCGAGTCGCCCTCGGCGGTGACGTGGCCGGGCACGAAGCCGGGACCCGGGGCCGGCAGCGGTGGTGAGGTGATGGGGCCCACCGCCGCGGCGGGCGACTGGGTCGGCGCGGCGGCACCGGTCGTCGTGGTCACCGGCGGCAGCGTGGTCGCCGGGGCCGTGGTCGCCGGCGGCAGCGTGGTCGCCGGGGCCGTGGTCGCCGGGGCCGTGGTCACCGGCGGCAGCGTGGTGGTCGTGGGGCTGGCCTTGGCGGTGAGGCTCTTGGTCGGGGCTGTCGAGGCAGGGTGCGACGGTTGGCGCGACGCGGTGGGAGTGGTCCCCGTCCCCGGACTGCAAGCCGCCGCGCCGAGGGCGACGGCCACCAGCCCGGCGACCACGGCCAGCCGGTGCCGGTGAAGGGTGCGCGTCACGGTCGGACGAGTGTGCGTGGGTCGGGGAGAGGGGATCATCGGTGCGGATCGGGCCGGCCACCGACGATAGGCAGCGGCTGCGGCGACGGCAGATCTTGGCACAGCCCGCCAGTGGTGACACGGCAGTCGGGTCCCTCCTGGCGCATTGCCCGTGCGCGATCATCGGGTGCCGTGGTGACCTCGCAGGTGTGCACGCTGGCGAGCCTCAACTCGGCCGCCCTGCGCCGCTGGTCGGACCGGCTGCGGCCGATGTGGGACCCCGACGGCACGGACCTTCGCCCCGTCATGGTCCACCGCAAGATGTGGGAGTGGCTGTTCATCTGCGAGGCGCTGGCCGAGCGGGAGATGCTGCGCCCGGGCCGCCGAGGGCTCGGCTTCGGGGTGGGCAAGGAGCCCTTGGTGGCCCTCTTCGCCGCCCTTGGCTGCGAGGTCGTGGCCACCGATCTCGATCCCGAGCGTGCCCGGGCGGCCGGTTGGACCGACACCGGCAACGAGCACGCGGACGGCCTCGGCGACCTCAATGGGCACGGCCTGTGCCCGCAGGAGGACTTCGCCCGCCGGGTCGCCTACCGCCAAGTGGACATGAACGACGTGCCGGCCGACCTGGCCGGGTTCGACTTCACCTGGTCGTCGTGCGCCTTCGAGCACCTGGGGAGCCTCCAGGCCGGGGCGGACTTCGTGGTCGCCCAGATGGACTGCCTGCGCCCCGGCGGCGTCGCCGTGCACACGACCGAGCTCAACGTCTCCTCGGACACCGACACCGTCGAGCGGGGCGCGACGGTGCTGTACCGGCGGCGGGACTTGGAGGAGCTGGCGGAGCGTTTGCGGCGGGCGGGGCACCGGATCGGGTTGGACCTGTCAGTGGGCGACACCCCCGAGGACCACCACGTCGATGTCCCGCCCTTCAGCAACGTCCACCTGCGCACGGTGTTGGGTGAGCACGTCACCACGTCGGTGGGGCTGGTCATCGAGAAGTCCGCGGCAGGGTGAGCGCCGACGGCGGAGCACGCCGGGCCACAGGAGCCGGCTCGGAGCAATCGCCAGGAGCGAGCCGGCGGCGGAGGGGAGGGCCGTCAGTCATCCTGGTGCGGTGCAGCGCCTCGTCTCGTCTCCTCTCGTCTCGGAGCCGGACCGGCACTCCGGGGGCGTACGATGTGGGCTCCGCAAGCCCGAGGGAAGGAGCGTCAGTCGGCGTCGCTGCAGTTGGCGCTGCCGACCGGGTCGCACCGGCCCCCGCATGTCACGGGGACGTAGCTCAGTTGGCTAGAGCGCCTGCTTTGCACGCAGGAGGTCGTGGGTTCGAGTCCCATCGTCTCCACCGAGGAGGTCTTCACGTTTGTGTGGGGACCCACTTCACGTTTCGACCGGCGCCATCCTCGCATGGTGGTGTGACACACCGCTCGCGAGGCCCTGGGTCTTCTCGAGCGGGGGGCGACCGATGCCGGGGCGCGGTGATGCGCCCTCGGGCCGCGTTCGCGCAGAAGCGCCTGCGACTACGGCGGCGCGTTCGCCGCGCCGACGAGGGCAGCGAGTTTGTTGCGCCGGCGGCGCCGGGTCCGCGGAGGGAGCCCGGCCGCCTCTCGCCGCTCGTTGTCGGCCCGGCGGGCGCAGAAGGCGTCGGCGACCGCCAGGTTGCGCACCACGAGGGCGCTGGCCAAGAACAGGCTCAACGGGGCGAGTCCCATCACCCGGCACCAGCCCCGGGCGACGTCGATCGTGGCCAGGTCCTTGATCCGGGCGTTGGACCGCTCCGCCGCCGAGCGCCGGGCGTAAGAGCGGCGCCACGCCTTGGAGGGGTAGTCGTGGCGCTGTGCGGTCTTGGCGTTGACCGAGGGCGGCACGGTGATCGTGGTCTGGGTGCAGCAGGTGGGCGGGTGCTCGGGCGCCGAGGGGACCTCGGGCCGCTCCAGGGGGAGGGCCATCGAGGTCGCCCGCAGCGGGCAGCGGGCCTTTCCTGCGAGGGCCGGGCACATCAGCCGGGAGTAGCCGTCGTGGTCGGGGCCGGCGACCCGGCCCAGCTTGTAGCGAGCCAGCTCGGTAGCCCTCTCGTCGTGGGCAGCGATCTCCTCTGCGCTCGCTCCCCGGGCGAGCGGTGCGAGGTCGAAGAGCGCCTTGGGCGTCATCGGGCAGTAGAGGTTGCCGTTACAGCAGGTCGCGCCCTCGTGGGTTCCCTGGGTCCCCCGGTCGTGGGGGTGCAGGTCCATGACAAGCGCTGCGCCCGCTCGGCGAAGCGGGAGCGCGAAGTGCTCGGGGACCCGGTGCGCGTAGCCCGAGTCGCAGATCACGTCGCCGAGCGCGACCCCTTCCTCGGTCATCGTGACGAGGACGTCGACCATGGCGGGCACCGGGTCGTGGCTGGGCGCGACCAGGTTCATCCGGCGCACCAGCTCTGGGGCCTCTGCTCCTCGGTCCTCACCCACCATGGTCCCAAGCGAGAGGTAGTAGCCGAAGAACAGCTCGTCCTTCTCGCCCGGGCCGCCGCCCTTGCGATGCCCCCCAGGCGGCTTCGGTGTCGGCGTAGGCGCCGGTGGGCTTCGTGCGCCGGGTGGAGAAGCTCTCGACGTCGGTCCAGTCGACCGCCAGTGCCGCCGAGGCATCGCCGTGGCCGGCGACGCTCGCTTCTGCGAGTGCGTCCAAGACCCCCTGGCACACCTCGGTCGACACCCCGTCGGGGCGCTCCTTTCCCAACGCGCCCGTGACGAGGGAGAACGTCCGCTCCACCTGGCGGTAGGTGAGGAGATGAGGATGGCCGTGCCAACAGACCCTGACCCCGAGCCGCAGGCGGTCGGCCTCGTCCAACGAGGTGAGGGCCTCGTGCACGCGCGTCAAGTGCGCCGGCCTCCCGTCTGCGAGCGCCACGAGCATGCCCACCAACAAGCTGCGCACACCGAGCTGGCGGGGACGCACCCCGACGGGCAACAGCACCTCGATCCGCGGCGCGATCCCCGAGGCGTCCACCAGCGCCTCCAAGCGTGCGAGGGTGTCTTCGGTCGTCAGGGCCTTCCTCCAAAAAGCGCGACGGAGCGGTCCTCGCTCAGGGGACCGATGGTGGCCACGAGGTCACCGAGGCGCTGGGAGCAGGTGATGCCCGCTGCGTCCATGAACCCTCGAAGCCCGATCCTTTCTGCGACTTCGCACAACCACGTGGCGCGCAGGCGTGCGATGTCGATGCGGGGAAGATCACGCCCCCCGGCCAACGACGCGGTGAGCGGCGTGGTCACGTTGCGCCGGCTGAGTGATGTCCCGCCGATCACGAGCCGCTCGCCCGCGACGCCCGCGGCCTCCATGAGGCGGGCGTGGTAGCGGGAGAGGAGCGGGACGGCCCGCGGGTGCGCTCCGCCAGCAACCACGACCACCATCCCACCCGAGCGCACGCAGACGTCGGTGCCCCGCAGCGCTTTCAAGTCGGCGCCCACCAACCCTGCCCCGGCCGACAGACAGATGAGCGCCGAGGCACGCAGACGGCGCGATCTGGTCGGCTGGGCGTCGGCCAGGGCGAGGTAGGAGGCGATCTCGGCCGAGCTGTAGGGGGCCTTGGCACGCTCGCGTGACAAGGCGACAGGGCTCGGGGTCGACGAGGCGACCCGGCGGGCGAGGGCGCGCAGGTTGGTCCGAAGGGTGCGCCGGGTGGCGTCGGAGCGCGTCGTGCAGCCCACGAGGACGAATCGCTCGATCACCGAGGGGTGTAGCAGCACGGCGGGGACGAGCTCGAGCCCGACAGCCTCGCCGAAGGCCGCCAGGCGAGAGGCGCAGAACAAGAACGCCTTGGCACGGTTCGCCGACTCGGGGACGCCGCCGTCGTCACCTCCTTGGCGAAGCAGGCCGCCGCCGGAGAGACGAGGCGCGGGCAGAAGCGCTCGATGGTGGTGGCCACCTGGATCGCAAGCACACCGTATATATACTGTGTGCACCCCCGTCCGATGGGGGATGCTCGTGGGAAGGTGGAGCGTGCCGGTCAGCCCCAAGCAAGTCCGAGAGCAGGCTCGCATCGCCACGGCGCTCGCAGAGGTGGGGTTCGTGCTCCCCGGCAGCCTCACCGAGCGCCGCTTGGTGTGCACCCACGCTGGCTGTCACTGCCATGCCGAGCCCTCGGTGCTGCACGGCCCCTACGTCCAGTGGAGCCGCAAGGTGGCAGGAAAGACGGTGAGCCAAACCCTCAGCGGCGAACAGGTCGCCGACTACCGGTCCTGGTTCGACAACGAACGGCGCCTGCGTGCACTCGTGCACGAGCTCGAGGCCCTCAGCCTCTCGGTGGTCAAGGCCGATCCCCGCACTCCCCAGCGGCGCTGAGGGATCAACCGGCACCTTCGCGGTGTGGATGGCGGCCGCTTACCGTGTGGGTGACTATCCGATTGGGCGACGTCGGACCAGGTCAGCGCCAAACGTGAAGACCTCACCGAGAATGACCAGGTGAGGCTGCAATAATTGGCCTGCTAAACGAGGGGGCATCGGGGCTTGTCACCATTTGTCACTCATCGGGGGGAGCATGGCACCGAGCCAGCCCGTGACTCACAGCGAGACGTGGATCGACCATCTCGACGTTCTGCGGATGGAAGTGCTCTCGGCGTTCGCTCATCGGGCACTCTGGGAGAAGGTGACCGATGCGTTTCCTGACTCCATCGTGGATGAACCCGAGGGCCCCTGCGTCATCCACTTCTCCATGATCAACCTCGCGCTCAGGAATACTCTCGACTGCTCGGTTGTCCATGAGTGCATCTCGGGAGTGTCTCCACGCGGTGACCAGATGCTCGTAACTGGGTTCCGCGAAAGTAGGTCCGATTCCACCCCGTAGCGCTCTGCGGACTCGAGCACCGTCACCGCTATCTGCGTCGAGTGGGACGACGGCCCCGTGCGCCCGCTGGCGGTCTCGTCCGTGCGCAGGCGTCGATCAGGTCGATGACGTGTCGGGGCGTCAACTGACCCGCCTTGCCCCCTCCGAGGTGAGGGACGATCCAATGGTCTACGGCCAGCTCATACAGCGCGATCGTCGACGGCCGCAGCCCGCGGGATCGCTGTGCCGGAAGCCAATGATCAACGAGGAGCTGCTTGACGGTCGTCGCCTGGTCCCTCCGCCAGGAGCCATCTTGCACCGCGTCGATCACTGAGATGAGGTACTCGGCCCGCCACCTCGTGGCGCCTTGGGCGTGGCCACCCGATCCTTGCTAACGTCTCGACATTTCCTCCAGCACCTACTGACAGCCGATCACTGGTAGACGATGAGAGCCGGTAACAATGAACCTGGAACCAACGACAGAACCTGGAACCAACGACAGAACCTGGAACCAACGACATCGGAGCGAGGCGGAGGATCATGAAGACGCCACGAGGACTCTTTGCGTTGGCGCTGGCCGCCACCTTCGGCGGTGGCGGGGTCGGCGTGATCTCGACGGGGTTGATCGGGACGGGCACGGCCGGCGCCGTGCCAGCCTGCACGGCGCTCACCCAACCGGGGACTACAGGCC
>JBOGGF010000055.1:0-1996 GCA_050743965.1 Acidimicrobiales bacterium | reverse complement strand
ACCTAGTACTTCGTGGCTAGCCACGGGTTTCGGGGGTCGGCATAGACTCAGATCCCACGTTGCGCGGGTGATGGTCTACCTGTGACTGGTCCGTTCAAAGCCTATATCGCGATCGTCGTCGCGGCCGGCGCCACCGTGCTGGCGATATCGTCGATCCTGCTCCCGATGCCCTCTCAGTTGGGGCTCGGGTTTCTTCTGTTTTGGATCATCGCGACCTTCGTCTCGTCCGCAGCCCCCGTCCGCCTCCCTCGTGGCACCCTCGTCAGCGTTTCGAGCAGCGCGATCCTCGCCGCAGGCTTCCTTGGTGGACCAACAGCGGCAGCTGTCGTCGCGGCCGTCGGCTCGACCGAGTGGCGGGAGCTGAGAGGGCGGGTTCCCTGGTACGGGACCCTCTTCAACCACGCCGAATTGGTGTTGCCTGCTGTTGGCGGGGCAGCCACCTACCGCCTCCTGACCAACGGTGGGCCCTTCAACGCTTCGCCCGAGACCCTTGGCGCAGGCATTGCGGCGGGGAGCATCTACGTGCTCGTCAATCTGTCGGTAGCCGCCTTAGCGATGGCGATCCGAGATGGCGAGCCACTACGACGAAGTCTTCAAGGCGACTTTCGCGTCGTCTTCAGCTCGATGCTCGCGCTGACGCCACTCGCCTGGTTGATCGCCGTGGTCGCTGCCACGGTCGGTGCGTGGGCAGCCCTGCTGTTCGCCCTGCCACTGGCGACGACTCGTGAGGCATACCAGCGTGTCGTCGAGATCCGACACATGTTCACGCAGACCGTGCGGGCTCTGTCGTCGGCGGTGGACGCGCGCGACAAGTACACGGCCAACCATAGCCAGCGGGTGCAGGAGATGTCCGTCACGATCGGGCGGCAGATGGGCTGCAACGAGGGCGAGCTCGAGGCCCTCGAATGGGGAGGCTTGCTCCACGACATCGGCAAGATCGGCGTGCGCGACGCGGTCCTTCTGAAGCCTGACCGCCTCGACAAGGAAGAGCGCATGGCCATGAACATGCACCCGGTCATCGGCGCCGAGATCATCTCCAAGGTTGATCGGCTCAAGCCGGAGCTTCCGATCATCCGCCACCACCATGAGTGGTACAACGGGTCCGGGTACCCGGATCACCTCGTCGGCGATGAGATCCCGAAGCTGGCCCGGATCCTCCACGTGGCCGATGCCTTCGAGGCGATGACGAGCGCCCGCCCGTACCGGATGCAGCCGCTCTCGCCGGAGCAGGCCATGGCCGAGCTCCGAAAGTACGCGGGCATCCAGTTCGATCCGGTCGTGCTCGACGCCTTCGCGCGCACGGAGTACGTCGCGGGCATCGCCGATCCGGGGCGGCCGCCGCTCGCGCGCGCCCCCATCCCGCTCCTCGGCCAGGTCGCCGCCGCGAGGGCGGCCAACCGCCCGGACGGTACTTAGGACGGTGTGGCCCACCGTCCCCTGACGGCTCGGTCATCGACCGGCTGATCGGCGCCGGTTAGGCTTCCGGGCGTGCTGATCGCCGGACTCCTTCTCGGCCTCGTGATCGGCCTGCTGGCTGGCGGGCGCATCTCCCGCCTGCTCGAGATCCGGCTCCGGTCGCCCGGTCTCCTCTTCGCGGCTGTCATCCTTCGCTATGGGACTGAACTCGCCCTCGACCAGGGCATCGCCGTGGCGGACACCTTGCGCGTGCCACTCTTCGCCCTGGCCTTCTTCCTGCTGCTGGTGGCGCTGTGGCGCGATCGCAGTCAGCCTGGTCTGCCAGCGGTCGGCGCGGGGGTGGCCATGAACGCGGCCGTCGTGATCGCCAATGGCGGCTGGATGCCCGTGTGGGACCGATCGCTCGTCTTCGCCGGACTTGGGCCGGCCGACCTTGTGCCTGCCTTCCACCGGCTCCTCCCCGGGCTGCCGGACACCCAGTCCCTCATCCACCTCGGGTTCCTGGGGGACGTGCTGCCGATCCCGCTGCCGCTCATCGCCAACGTGGCGAGCGTGGGGGATCTGATCATCGCCGTGGGAC